>JAQICO010000045.1 GCA_027858495.1 Spirochaetaceae bacterium | reverse complement strand
CTCCGGTGATGGTTCCGCCGGTACCTGCACCGGTTACGAAGATTTCTACTTTCCCGTCTGTATCTTTCCAGATTTCCTGGGCGGTGGTTTCTCTGTGTACCTTGGGATTGGCCGGATTTTCAAACTGCTGAAGAATAATGGAGCCCGGTATGCCGTCCCGAAGCTCTTCAGCCTTGGCTATGGCTCCTTTCATGCCTCCGGAAGCGGGGGTTAATTCCAAGGTGGCTCCCAGATGCTTCAGCAGTTTTCTTCTTTCTATGGACATGCTCTCGGGCATGGTTAATATGAGTTTATATCCTCTTTGAGCACTGATAAAAGCCAGGGCAATACCGGTGTTTCCGCTGGTGGGTTCTATGATGGTGCCGCCTTCCTTTAAAATACCCTTGGATTCGGCATCGCTAATCATAGATAGAGCCAGCCTGTCTTTTACAGAAAAACCGGGATTCAGTGATTCCAGTTTTACAACAACCTTGCCGGGTAGTCCTTTGCTCAGCTTATTGAGCTGTACCAAGGGTGTGTTACCAACCAATTCAGTAATATTCTTTGCTATAGCCATTCAAATCCTCCTTATGGGTTTATTTCCAATTAAATGGAATAATCTAATATTTGCTTTCTCTGAAGATGATCATTGATCAAACTCTCCAGATTAATGTTTTCAAGAGTGATAATTAATGCATCACCTACTTTTTTCCATACTTCCTGGGTTACACATAGGGTGCCCCTTTCACAAGTTCCGGGATCGGTTACACAATCTACGGGATAAAGAGAGCCCTCAAAAACTTCAACTATTTCTTTCAGGTTGATATTCTTGGCCGCTCTTGCCAGACGATATCCGCCATTGGCCCCCCTTTCAGATAGAATTAATCCGGCGGACTTCAGGGGAATGACAATTTGTGAGAGATACTTTTCAGATATATTCTCATCCTTGGCGATGTCGCTTAATTGAACATTGCCATCCTTGACATTGCTGCCTAGATTAACCATGAACCTCAAACCGTAACGTGTTTTAGTGGAAAACTTCATCATCTTACCTCATATACTAGTAATGCTAGTGAATAAGTAGAGAATAAGTAGAGACGGAAGAATTGTCAAGAGGATATTTGAGAAATACTACTAATTTAATAATATTAGTAGGAAAGAACTGTGGGAGAAGCTGTTATGGATGGGTTACCATCTTCATAGGAGAACGCTCAATATCGGGATGTACCCCCCTAGGGTAAACTTTAAATTCCTATTAATTTGTAAGACTAAACGCCTGTGTAGTAGTATTTCTGTCTCTTAGGTAAATCTCTTCATCTAAATTCTATTTGAAGGTTGACGGGGGAAATAGGGGGGTATATCCTAGGTGAAATAGGGAAAAAAGTGGAGAAATAGGGAAAACCGTGGGATTATCTGGAATTTGGGGACAGTTTGATGTGACTCTTGATGATAAGGGCCGATTTATGCTCCCCGCTAAATTACGAAAAAGTATCTCCGGTGATAATCTGGTAATTACTAAGGGTGTTGAGCAATGCCTTTGGCTTTTCCTTCCAGAAGAGTGGGAGAGGGTCTCCGATTCTCTAATACAGGAAAGTTCCATTTTTAACTTGGACAGCCAGGATGTTATCCGCCGTTTTATTGCACCGGCCGAAGAGGTCTCTGTGGACAAGTCCGGAAGGCTGAAGCTGGTTAGCTCGCTTATGCGTTCGGTGGGTCTGGTCCGGGAATCTGTGCTGGTGGGTATGGGTGATCGTATCGAGATCTGGGATAGTCAGCGTTATGAAGAATTTGAACAGAGCCGTTCCGAGGCGGTTAAAGATACATGGAAAGAGATTGGAAAAGGTCAGTCGGGGGATCAGCAGTGAGTCATATACATTATTCAGTTATGAAAAACGAGGCTCTGAAATGGTTGGCTCCCCAAAAAGATAATGCCCTGCTGGTGGACGGAACTCTTGGTGAGGGTGGTCATAGCCATGCTTTTCTGGAGGCATTCCCCACCTTGAATGTAATTGGTCTGGACGCGGATTCTTCTATCCAGGAAAAAGCCAAGGCTCGGCTGGCCGAGTACGGCAGTCGGATGAAATTCCAAAACATTTGGTTTGATGATTTTTTTAAAACGACCCAGGAAGATTCTGTCCACCGGATATTATTGGATTTGGGTATTTCTGTATTTCATTATCAACAGAGTCAGCGAGGGTTTTCCTTCGCTCAGGAAGAGAAGCTGGACATGCGTCTAAATCCTCAGAGTGGAGAAAGCGCTTGGGATTTAGTTAATAGCTGGGATCCAGATGATTTAGCTAATGTTATTTATAAATGGGGTGAGGAGCGTTATTCCCGGAGAATTGCCCGGGCTATCCAGGCGGCCCGCCCTGTGAACCGAGCCGATGAACTGGCAGATGTTATCAGCCGTTCTGTGCCCCCGGCCTATAGAAGAGGGCGAATCCATCCAGCCACCCGAACCTTTCAAGCCCTGCGTATGCAGGTTAATCAGGAAATGCCCCGACTGCAGCGGGTTCTGCAAGAGGCTTTTCGTTCTTTAGAGGTGGGCGGTCGATTGGGTATTATCGCCTTTCATTCCTTAGAGGATCGTGCAGTTAAGCAGTTTTTTAATCATCTGCATAGAGATTGTCTTTGTCTTCCCGAGGCACCACGCTGTACCTGTGGTGATGTACACAGGGGCATGCTTTGTTTTAAGAAGCCTTTAATTCCTCAGCCCGAGGAAGTTGGGGAAAATAGCCCCTCTAGGTCTGCGAAATTCCGGGTGATAGAGAAATTGATCCCCCAGGTGGATATGCCATGAAACCTCATATCCTTGTTTTCTTTGTATTGCTGGTTAGCCTGTTGTTTTTGAATGTATGGCAGTCTTATCGTTATGGTGAAACCCTAAGGGTTTTGCGGATAATGGAAGATCAGCAGTTGGATTGGGTGGAGCGGAATCGAAGGGTTCTTGCGGCCATCGCCATGTTGGATACCCCTGAACGTCTGGACTCTTTGGCTCAGGACGAATTGGGTCTGCATCAGGCAGAGTCCCAGGAAATGATGTTCATTCAGTTGCCCGGGGAGGATTATTGATGTCACTCTTTGGGCTGTCCCAAGCCGCAGCTTGGTTGGAAATAGAAAACCCTTCCAATGGTGAAGTGTTAATAGAGTCTGTAGAAGTGGATTCCCGAAAGGTTCAGAAGGGCTGTCTTTTTGTGGCTTTGCCGGGAGAGCGCGTGGACGGCCACCAGTATTTGCCCCAGGCCTTTGCTTCTGGCGCCGTGGCTGCCTTGGTTTCTAGAATACCGAAAAACGCAAAGGGTCTTGGACCTTTGCTTCTGGTGCCTGATACATTGAAGGGGCTTCAACAGCTGGCCAGACAGTATCGTAGTGGGTTTTCTGAATTGCAGGTGCTGGCTTTGACCGGAAGCAACGGAAAGACCACCACCAAGGAAATCGCTGCCTCGATTTTATCCCGGGGAGGAGACCTTCTTTACACTCAGGGAAACTTTAATTCCGATATCGGTTTGCCATTAACGGTTTTTGGTATAAGGGAACATCATCGATGGGCCTTGCTTGAAATGGGGATGAACCGCCCCGGAGAAATTGCAGAATTGGTTTCCATCGTTCAACCCGATGTGGCATTGATCACCAATGTGGGCAGTGCTCATGTGGGTCTTTTGGGCAGTTTAGAGTCTTTGGCTAAAGAAAAGAAGGATATCTTTTCGGGTTTCCAAGGGCATCAAAGGGGAATCGTCTGGGAGGATGACCCCTTTAAGGAATATTTAATTGAGAGTATTAATGGTTCTGTAACTCTTTATGGAGAAAAGAGCTGTGAGGATTTTATAGCTAGTGAAAACCTAGGCTTGCAAGGCCATCTACTGCATTTTAATCAGGGGGATGTTTCTTTTCCTCTGTGGGGTCAGTATAACCTGCTTAATTGTCTCGCCGCGGTGGCTTTGACCAAGGCGGTGGGTATACCCTTTCAGGTGATTAAAGAGGGAATTGAAGCGGTGAAACCTGCCTTTGGCCGGAGTGAGGTTTTGCAGGGAAACATCACCTTGGTTCGTGATTGTTATAATGCCAATCCCGATTCGATGATTCCTTCCTTGAAGGCTCTGGATGAATTGGAATTTTCCGGAAGAAAAATTCTGGTACTTGCAGATATGGGAGAACTGGGAGAAGCCGCTCTAGAGGGGCATATTGAGGTCTTGGCATTGGTGAAATCCATGGATGTTCAAGCTGTTTATCTTTTAGGTCCTTTTATGAGCCAAGCTATTGATGCTGCGGATCATCGGACCCAATGTTTTGAAGAATATGATTCCTTGGAGTCGGCGCTTCTTAGGGAAGTCCGTTCTGGAGATTTGGTTTGGCTAAAGGGTTCCAGGGCAATGGCTCTTGAACGCTTAAGTCAGCCGTTGTTGAATTTGTAAATTATCGGATTTAGAACATCCACTGGGGAGGGGAGATGTTTAAGGAACTGTTTTATCCACTGGTTAAATACGTCTCATTTTTTAATGTATTTCAATATATAACCTTCAGGGCGGCCTATGCGGCAGTTACGGCTCTATTGATTTCTTTTTTGATGGGGCCTCGGGTTATTCGCCGGCTCACTCAGTTGAAGCTGGGTCAGGAAATTCGCCATGATGGTCCTCAGACCCATCTATCCAAAGCGGGTACCCCCACCATGGGCGGGGTGTTGATAATTTTTTCCGTGGTAATCTCTGTGCTGTTGTGGCAGGATTTACGGGAGCCCTACGTGTGGATACTGCTGAGTGCTGTGGTGGGATTTGGTGGGTTGGGTTTTCTGGATGATTATTTAAAAATATCCCGGAAAAATTCCGATGGCTTGCGCTCCGGAGTGAAATTTTGGGGTCAAATTTTGATATCCCTGGGGATTATGCTACTGATTTATTATTTTAGAAACGAGCATACCACCCAATTGTATATTCCCTTTCTTAAAAACCCCCTGCTGGATATGTCCTGGGGATTTATACCCTTTGGAGTTATCTACATCGTTGGTTTCAGCAATGCGGTGAACCTTACCGACGGTCTGGATGGATTGGCCTCGGGGTTAGTGCTCATCGTTTGTCTGGCCTTTGCCCTATTGGCCTATGCTTCCGGCCATAGTGTTTTCGCGGAATATCTACAAATACCCTATATTTCCGGCGGTGGTGAGATGACTGTGCTGATTTTGGCTCTTCTTGGGGCTGTGGTCGGTTTCTTATGGTTTAACTGTCATCCTGCCGAGGTGATGATGGGCGATACAGGAAGCCTGATGATTGGCGGAGTTCTGGGCGTTTTGGCTCTGATCCTTAAAAAGGAATTGCTTCTCATCATCATTGGCGGAGTTTTTGTTATTGAAACCGTTTCTGTGGTGATACAGGTACTTTGGTATAAACGAACTAAAAAAAGAGTTTTTAAAATGGCCCCCTTGCATCATCACTTTGAAATGCTGGGTTGGGCAGAGAGTAAGGTTGTTACACGATTTTGGATTTTAGGGGGCATGTTTGCCATCCTTGGGCTTTCCACCCTGAAGATACAGTAGGAGTATTCCATGAAAATGGCTGTGGGAGACAAAAAATTGCGATGGGAACGGGTGTTCCAGAGCAGGGAGGATTTGCTGTTGCTTATCTTTCTTCTGCTGGTGGGCCTGGGTGCTGCCGCTCTTTTTAGTTCTTCTTACAATTTTTGCAGAATCTATCTTAACGATCCTCTTTATATGATCCGACGACAGTTGATTTGGATAGCCATTGGGTCATTCCTGGCCTTTGCGGTTACCAGGATTCCCCTGGAAAAACTGAAGGATTCTGTCCCCTGGATATTGGCGGTGGTGCTTCTGTTGAATCTCATGACCTATGTTCCGGGCATTTCGGTGATTCGTGGCGGGGCTAGACGTTGGATAGAATTGGGGGGATTTTCCTTTCAGCCTTCCGAATTGGTCAAGGTTGCTCTGGTTCTATATCTTGGAAGAATGCTGGAAAAGAACCGTAAACGACTGGATGATATGAGTCATGTGATTATGCCTCTCTTTGTTGTTACCCTCTTTCTGACGGGTATCATTTATTTTCAGAACGATTTCTCCTCGGCGGTATTTGTTTTTATGCTGTCGATGATTCTCTTTTTTATAGCCGGTGTTTCCCTGAAAAATATGGCTATCATGTTGGGGTTTTCCGCTATTCCTATGGTTCTCATGGTGTTGGCGCGGTCTTATAGAATAGAACGAATCCTCACCTGGTTATCTCCCATGAAAGACCCCACCGGTACGGGTTACCAAATTCTTAAGGCCCGGGAAGCCCTTATTCAGGGCGGTTTTTGGGGTGTTGGCATAGGTCAAGGCCAGGAGAAAATTGGCTTTTCTGCGGCTCATTCGGATTTCGTAATTGCAGTGGTGGGGGAAGAGGCCGGCTTTTTGGGCGTGGTTATCCTTTTGACGTTGTTTTATTTATTAATGGTCAAGGGCTTCGGCCTGGCATTGAGCCGGAAAAGTCTTTTTAGTTTTTATGTTATGACCGGACTGATATGCGGGTTGTTCTTTCAAGTGTTGATCAACTTTGCCGTGGTTTGCGGATTTATCCCTGTAACGGGAATCCCGCTACCTCTCTTTTCTTCGGGGGGGTCTTCCACTTTGACAGCCTTTTTTACCTTTGGGCTTCTTCTTAATCTCTCCAGGGAGGGTAAAAGATGAAAAATCCTGTGTTGGAAAGAAAGATCCTGCTGTTGAGCATATTATTGGTATGCCTGATTATATTGATAGAGATCATTTTGTCTCAATTGATATTGCCTAGGCTGGTCATAAGGGAAATTCGTTTAGACAGTGACCTTTCTATTTCCGATGAAACCCTCTTTCAGCTATGCGGTATGGACGAAAGCAATAATTATTTAAATATTCGTCAAGAATTGCTGGAACAGAAGTTTCTTTCTATTCCTCAGGTAAAGACAGCCTCTGTGTATAAGCGTTTCCCTTCGACCCTGGTAATTAAAATAGAACGCCGTAGGGCGATTGCTCTGCTGTGGAAACAGGATTTAAGCGGTCAGGGACTTCTGGCTGTGGACTCAACGGGCATTATATTTCCCCATGATAGAGGTAGCGAGCAATGGGATCTTCCGGTGATTAACGGAGTGGATCTTACCATTGCAACTCCGGGAGATAAACTGGATGAAACCTATGAATTCCTGTTGCAGGATCTTCAGACCTTGAAGGATAATTATCTCGCCTATTACAGTATTATTTCAGAAATCCGGGTTATACCCCAGGAAGGCGACACCATAGGGTTGCGAATGATTCTTACAACCTATCCAACGGCAGCGCGATGTACCCTGCCCTTGAATAAAAATTTAATAGAAAAGGCTATTTTGGTACTGGATGTATTGAAAGAGCAGGGCATGAGTGATGAAATCGATGAAGTGGATCTCCAACGCGATAGCCTCAGATATAGAAAGATGGAGGCCTAGGGTGTTTGAAGGCGGTTTAGTAGTAGCACTGGATATCGGAACAAGCAGAATACGTGCGGCCATCGGCGAATATGATGAACAGAGCAAGCTCTGCCTGGCCGGTATGGCATCGGTGGCATCCAAGGGGCTACGCAGGGGTGTTATTGTTAATATTGAATCTCTGATAAAGTTGATTTCCAAGGTTGTCGAAGAGGCGGAACATCAGGCTGGACGGACCGTGGAGGAACTTTGGGTTTCCCAATCCGCTTACATCCTGGAGGGATTGAATTCTCGGGGTGTGGTGGCTGTTCGTTCTAAAGACAGGGAAATCCGCAAGATAGATGTGGATCGGGTTATGGAAGTAGCCAGAGCTATTGCCTTACCCATGGACCGAAAAATTTTACACGTCATTCCCCAGCATTTTGTGGTGGATGATCAGCCGGGAATCAAGGATCCCCTGGATATGGTGGCCGTACGTCTAGGTGCAGAGGTACATGTTGTAACTGCGCCGGAAGCGGCCTTGGATAACTGCCTAAAGGCGGTGAACCGTAGCGGTTTTGCCGTTCGGGCCATGGTGATGGACAGCCTTGCGGCTTCTTGTTCTGTGCTGACCCACGAAGAGATGGACATGGGTGTTCTTATGCTGGATATAGGAAGCAGTTCCACCGGATGGATACTTTTTCAGGGCGGAGCCCCATGGAAAAGCGGTCATATTCCCCTTGGGGGAGATCAGGTGAGCAAAGATTTATCCATCGTTTTAAAAACGCCTCAAGAAAGCGCTGAAGAAATAAAATGTGAATCTGGCTGCTGCTGGGAAGACCTGATAGAAATGGATGAACCTGTCATAGTTCCGGGAGTGGGGGGGAATAAACCCATCCATGTTACCCAAAGAGAACTAGCCATGATTATTTCAGCCAGAATTAGAGAGATGTTCCAATTGATCCGAGACGATATGGATTTGGGGCGTAATATATATCGGCTAAGTGCTGGATTGGTAATTACCGGTGGGGGAGCCAATCTGCGGGGTATCGCCCAGCTGGCTGGATCGGTGTTTGATCTACCTGTGAGAATCGGCAATCCCCTGGCACCTACCGTGGAAAATAAAGACCTTGGACCGGAATGGTCCGTCTTGATGGGATTGGTTCAATATGGTGATCAGCAAAATCCCTTGGACCTGACTGATATCCGCCGTCAAAAGGTTGGTATTTCGGGGAATAAAACAGCGAAAAAGGAAGGAGGAATGGCTTCGGCTATTCTTAATTGGTTGAAGGAATTTGTATAAATAACCGGTCAAGGCTGGAAGAATATAACACGTAACCTGTGGGAGGGGTACTATGAGAATAGAGGTTGTAGACGATAACAGAAGTAGTGAGACTGTCGTCAAAGTAATCGGTGCAGGAGGTTCGGGCAATAATGCGATCAACCGTATGATTCAATACGGATTAAAGGGCGTGGAATTTATCGCATTGAACACCGACCGCCAGGCTTTGGAGGGTTCTCTTGCTGGTACCAAATTGGCCATCGGTAGGAATTTAACCGGTGGACTGGGTGCTGGCGGAATGCCCGAAGTAGGGGAGCAGGCAGCCGAAGAGGATCGAGAATCCATCGAAGAGCTGGTCAAAGGAGCCCATATGGTCTTCATTACCGCTGGCATGGGCGGAGGAACTGGCACCGGTTCAGCCCCTGTTATTGCCCGAATCGCCCGGGAAATGGGAGCCCTTACCGTAGGGGTGGTTACCAAGCCCTTTCCCTTCGAACGAGGCAGAAAAATGGAACTTGCTGAAGCAGGCATCGAGCGACTCAGGACCCATGTGGATGCATTAATCATCATCCCCAATGCCAATATCCAAAAGTTGGTGGATAAACGAACCACCATAAAAGAAGCCTTTCTTATGGCAGACGATGTATTGCGAATGGGGGTTCAGGGTATTTCCGATGTGGTTCTTAGTACCGGCGATATGAACATCGATTTTGCCGACGTTCGGGGAGTGATGAAGGGCCAAGGAGAAGCTTTAATGGGTATCGGTACTGGCCGTGGAGATAACCGAGCCATCGATGCAGCCACCGGTGCCATTGAAAATCCCATGCTGGATAACATCAGCATCGAGGGAGCCATGGGTCTTTTGGTCAACGTGACCAGCAGCTCTGAACTTTCCTTCATGGAATTTTCTGAAATCAGCGATTATATAAGTTCCAGGGTAAGTTCCTCGGCCATGGTGAAAACCGGATGGGTGGTCAATGAAGCCATGGGAGATGAGGTTCAGGTGACAGTCATCGCCACTGGATTTAACAACCCTGTACATAATACTCCAGTCAGCCATGGTGCTTCTCTGCAACAGCATCTGCAGGGGCAAAGCCCCAAAGAAAAGGTTCTTCCCTATGAAGAATGGAGCGGACTTTTTGACGGTAGAAAAAGCGGAAGGGAAGAGAAGAAGGATCAGTTGGATTCTCTTCGCTCCAAGGGTTCTCTATCGGGCAGTCAGGAATTGGATTTACAAATCCCAACCTTTTTAAGAGAAAGAAGAATTTAATGGACAATACCACTCTGGCCCGGGAATATCATCAATGGCTTACTCTAGAAATCCGTATGGCCCGTAATTCAGTAGAGACCTACATCCGAGAAATAAACCGCTTTTGCCGCTGGCTGAATGTACAGAATATGCTGGTGACTTCCATGGAAGAACAAAGCGTTGTCGCCTATCTGGAATACAGGAACCAACCAAAAGTACTTAGTCCCAGAACCGTATCCAGAGTGCTGAGTTCTCTTAGAAATTTCTTTGATTTTCAAATACGTTCCGGATACCGCAAGGATGATCCCATGAGAAACCAAAGATCTCCCCGTCTTGCACCAAGCCTCCCACAGGTAATGACCGTGCAGGAAGTGGATTGTTTCCTCGGTGAAATCAGCGGAGAAAATCCCTTGGATATTCGGGACAGAACTCTATTTGAACTGATCTACTCCTGCGGGCTTCGAGTAAGCGAGGCCGTATCCTTAACGCTATCTCAAATATATATACAAGAAGGAATTATACGTATATGGGGGAAGGGTGGTAAGGAGCGTTTGGTACCATTGGGTGACGAGGCTGAAGCCTGGATTAGAAGTTATCTCAGCGAGAGCCGTCCAAAGCTTGAACGTCCTGGGAAACCCCGAAACGAGGTATTTCTTAACCGCAGGGGAGAGGGATTAAGTCGAAAGGGAATGTGGAAACGTTTTTCACAAATTGCACTGCGGGCCGGAGTAGAAGGAAATAAAATACATACACTTAGGCACAGTTTTGCCACTCATTTACTCCAAGGAGGAGCCGATCTTCGCTCGGTTCAGGAACTTTTAGGTCATTCGGATATCAGTACTACTCAAATCTATACTCATTTGAATCGAAAGGATTTGCTACTGGCTCACCATCGATATCATCCCAGGGGGGGCAAATGAAAAAAACGAATCATTTTCTGAAGCTTTTACTACCTCTTTTCCTATTAATTGGCTGTGGAGTCTCAAATGAAGAGATGTCGAATCTAGCCCAGCGCATTGCCGAACTGGACGGAGTGGATATGTCCCAGGCCGACGAGGATCGCAGCTCTGAACTGATTTTTAAGATCAAAAAACTGGAAGATGATATTGGGCAGATATTGGATAAGCAAAGGGAGATCAGTGAATTTAATAAGTTATTGGGTCTGAAATATATGGATTACCGAATGTGGATTCCTGCTGCGGAGAGTTTTAACCAGGCCATCTCTTTAACCCCTGAAAACTCAAGACTCCATTATTACAGGGCCATTTGTTTTGGTCAGCAGGCAAAATCGGAAAGTGAATTTTCCCGAAAGCAGGAACTATTTTCGGCTTCCGAGGAGGATTATTTAATCGCTTTGAGATTGGATCCAAGATACTCCTCGGCGGCCTATGGGCTTGCGGTGCTTTATGTATTTGAAATGGACCGACCAAGCGAAGCTGCAAATCTGCTGGATGGGTTGCTGCAAACAGACCCCAGTAATTTGAAAGCCCGAATGTTACGGGCTCGATTATACGAAGAAAGCGGGAATACTGGACTGGCTGTAGAAATGTATCGCTCGGTGGTGGATATTGGTAGAAACCAACAATTGATTGAGGCGGCAAAACTGCGCCTTCAGGTTCTGGGAGGTTAGTTAGCATATGGAAAAGACTTTATTAGCCCTGGTTGTGGACCAACTGGGCCAGATGAATCTAAAAAATAAAAACAAACTGCTACATGACTTGAATAGCCTTGAGGATCTTAATCTTCTAACTAAGGATAAGTTGAGGAACCATTATTCCTGGAGAGGGGATAATCTCTCCTGGAGTAAAATGTTAACACTGGCAGAAGCCATGGTGAAATATTGTCGGAACAACCGCATTACTCTGGCCCTTCAAGGTCAAGATAGCTATCCCGAATTGCTAGAACAGGTTTATGATCCTCCATTAATCCTTTTTATCCGGGGACGTATCCCCTCCAGAGATTTTTCGGGAGCAGCGGTGGTGGGAACCCGCCGACCCAGTGGAGATGGAATAAATCAGGCATTCCAGGTAGGTCTGGATCTCGCTTTGAGAGAATGTCCTCTGGTTTCCGGTTTAGCCCTGGGCATAGATGGCGCTGCTCATAAGGGTGCTCTGGCGGGCTGGGGCTGGACCCTGGCTGTTTTAGCCAGCGGAGTGGATAGAATCTATCCTCTGGAACATCGGGGATTAGCCAGGGATATTCTCAATAACGGCGGAAGTCTGATCAGCGAATATCCCCCGGGCACAGAACCCACCCGTTACCGATATCCCATGAGAAATCGAATCATAAGCGGCCTGGCCTCGGTGTCGGTGGTTATCCAAGCACCTCAGCGGTCCGGCGCCCTGATCACCGCCGATTATGCCCTTCAAGAGGGAAGAGATTTGGTGGTGGGAACATCGGGATTACAAGCAGCAGGCACCATGAATCTTGCCGAACAGGGGGCTCCTGTAATCAGCCGCGGAAGAGATCTTGTTACCCTTCTAGGAGTGGATACCGAAGAGATTCCCGGTCAGCAATGTGAAAAGCCAAGGTCAATCTGCCAGCTGATCAATCTTACAAAAGAAGAAATTCAGGGAGATATATTACCCTACGGAGGACATCATTATCATGGACTATAGAGATTATCTACAGTACCTGGAGCAGGTACGCTGTCTTTCTCCTCATACTCTAAGATCCTATCTAAACGATTTAAAAAGCTGGCATTTCTGGGTGGAAAGTCAGGGAGAAGATGAATCTGATCCATCTCAGTTCTGCCTAAGAGGATACCTGGCCGACCTGACCCTGCGGGGGATGAATCCTTCTTCGGTAAATCGAAGACTCTCCACAATGCGGGGATATTATCAATGGCTTTGTGATAAAAATTTATTGCAGAATAACCCTCTAAAGATCATGCATAATCAAAAGACTAAAAGACATTTACCTGCCTATTTGACCTTCCTGGAATTCCAGGCCCTATTGGATGCTACCGGAGAAGATTTGCTGGGATTGAGGGATAAGGCATTGTTGGAATGTCTCTATTCTACGGGTTGCCGTGTCAGTGAATTGCTGTCTATGAAAAAAAATATGCTTCAGCAGAAGGATATCCTTATCACCGGTAAGGGGGGCAAGCAGCGTTTTGTTTTTTTAGTACCCAAGGCACGTTTGGCCTTGGGAAATTACTTGGAAGAACGAAGTAAACAGTGGAATGACCCATCCTTAGCCCTATTCCTGGATGCTCAAAGACAATGTTTGACCAGCCGAGGAGTATTTCATATCATCGAAAAAATCACACAAAAAAGTACCGTGGCTAAGCGGGTAACCCCTCATACATTACGTCATAGTTTTGCCACCGGTCTGTTGGATCAAGGTGCAGATATACGAATCGTACAGGAAATGCTGGGTCATAGTTCTTTAAGCACCACCCAGATTTATACCCACCTTAGTCTGGAAAAAATGAAACAGGTATACAGGAATAGTCATCCCCATGGAAGACGATCCAGAATCATAGACAAAAGAGCCATGGGCTCAAATATTAAGACAGGAGAACAGCAACATGTCCATTAAAATAAAGGGAACCACTATTTTAGCGGTTAGAAAAAACGGCAAGGTTGCCATGGCCGGCGACGGTCAAGTCACCCTGGGCGACCAGGTTGTGATGAAGGGCAATGCCCGTAAGGTCCGCCGTCTCTATGACGGAAAGGTTATCTGCGGTTTTGCAGGTTCCACCGCCGATGCATTTACATTGGAAGAACGTTTTGAAGGTAAATTAAACCAATATCAGGGAGACCTGATACGGGCTTCGGTGGAACTTGCCAAGGAATGGCGTACCGATAGGGCCCTCCGACGCTTGGAGGCCATGCTGTTGGTGGCCGATAAAGATAACACCTTGCTTCTTTCCGGTAACGGAGATGTCATAGAACCCGAAGAAGGCTGTATCGCCATCGGCTCTGGGGGCAACTATGCCTTTTCAGCAGCCCGGGCCTATTTGGACGGTTCAGACTTTGATGCTGGTGAAATTGCCCGGCGCAGTCTGGGAATCGCTGCGGATGTATGTGTTTTTACCAATCATAATATTGTTGTGGAGGAATTATAAACATGAAGGGAATTGAGGAAATGACTCCCGCTCAAATTGTAGCGGAGCTTGATAAATATATTATTGGTCAGGAAAAGGCTAAAAAATCAGTGGCCATCGCTTTAAGAAATCGGATCCGTCGCTCTCGTTTGGACGATGATATCCGAGATGAAGTAATGCCCCGAAATATCATCATGATCGGCCCCACCGGAGTGGGAAAAACAGAAATTGCCCGGCGTCTTGCGAAATTGGCTAGAGCGCCATTTATTAAGGTTGAGGCCACTAAATTTACCGAGGTAGGTTATGTGGGGCGCGATGTGGAATCCATGGTGCGAGATTTGTTATCTTCGGCTATCAGCATGGTCAAGCAGGATATGAAAAGTGGGGTGGAGGATGAAGCAAAAAAGGCCACCGAGGAACAGCTTTTAGACCTTCTGCTTCCCGGAACAGGTAAAAGGCCTTCAAAGCCATCTGTTCATCCCAATAAACCCGGGGGCGTGCAGCTGGGAACCATTTCTATCTCCCCGCAGGGTATCAAAGCCTCATCTACTCCTCCCATGGAAATCCAATCTCAGGAAATACCTCAAGTGGAAGAAAAGAACCAGGAAGAAGAGGATAAACGAAAGGAAAGCAAAGAGCATCTGAGAGAAGTCTTCCGAAAAAAACTCCATGACGGTGAGTTGGAAGACCGTGTAATAGAGGTGCAGGTCTCCAAACAGTCCAATCCAATGGTAGAAATTATGGCGGGCGGTCAGATGGACGGCATGGGAATGGACATGGGCGGAATGTTGTCCGGAATTTTTGGAGGCGGCAAAAAAAACCGTAAAGTTACGGTAAAGCAAGCTAGAGAATTATTGCTTCAGGAGAATATAGAACGTCTTATCGACAGTGATAATGCCATTGAAGAAGCCAGGGAACTCACTCAGAATATGGGGATTATTTTCATCGATGAAATCGATAAAATTGCCGTTCGTCGTGGTACAGGGGGCGGACAGGACGTTTCCCGAGAGGGTGTACAGAGAGATATTCTGCCCATCGTTGAGGGCAGCACTGTAAATACACGCCATGGTATTATCGATACAAGCCACATACTTTTTATCGCTGCGGGGGCCTTCAGTATGAGTAAACCCAGCGATTTGATTCCAGAACTTCAGGGGCGTTTTCCCCTTAGAGTAGAATTGGAAGATCTCGATGCCGAGGCATTTAAAAGCATTTTGACCGCTCCAAGAAATGCCTTGACCAAGCAATATCAGGCCCTAATGGCCACCGAGGGAGTAGAGCTTGAATTTGATGAAGAAAGCATTATTCGTTTGGCAGAAATCGCCGCCGAGGTAAACCGTAGCAGCGAGAATATTGGAGCCCGAAGGCTCTATACCATTATGGAGCTGCTGCTGGAGGAATTATCCTTCGATGCCTGTGACAGAAAGGGTGAAAAAGTGCAGATTGATAAGGCCTATGTGAACCAGCGATTGGCAAATGTGGTGGAAGATAAAGATCTTAGCAGGTACATTTTATGATGATTTATTCAGGTAGACAGAAAAAAGTAAAGCATTTTTGTATAAGGCCGATTCTTCAATATAGGGAGAAGGAAAATGTTTGATAATAATAGTTTTGGACGAAACTTAGATCTGCTGACCCGAGGAATGAATGTGGCAGGGTTGCGGCGAGGTATCATTGCTAATAATGTGGCCAATGTGGACACCCCTAATTTTAAACGCAGCGAAGTATCCTTTGAAGCCGAACTGGGCCGAGCCATTGCATCGGAAAATATGGAAACGCCCATGCAGGCCCGGGTGAGCAATGTGAATCATATGCCCTTTCAAAGGCCCACCGACCGAAATGATGTGAATGCCCGGGTGGGGTTGGATTACCTGACCACCGGAAAAAATAACGGAAATAATGTGGACATTGAACGGGAAGAAATGGATGCCCTTAAAAATCAGATGTCCTATGAATTGATGACCAGTATGGTCAGTCACCAGTTTACCATGATCAACATGGTCATTCGATAAGGAGAATAGTCAATGGGAATGTTCAGCGCTATAAATACAGCCCAATCAGGCCTTTCTGCAGAACGGCTGCGGTTAGATGTAATCTCCGATAATATCGCCAATGCCAACACCACCCGAACCGAACAGGGCGGGGCCTTCAGAAGAAGCCGCGTGGTATTTCGTCCAAGAACTGAGCAGCCCTATTGGCGTAGTCCCTTTTTACCCCAATCATTGCAGCAGAAAGTTGGAACCGGTGTACGGGTTTCGGAGATTGAAAAGGATATGGATGCCGATCTGCGTCTGGTTTACGATCCCACCCATCCCGATGCCATTCAGGTTGGACCAAACAAGGGCTATGTGGAGTATCCCAATGTGGTTATGGTCAACGAAATGGTGGATATGATCGCCGCTTCAAGGGCCTATGAGGCCAATGTAAATATAATGAATGGATCAAAATCCATGTTTCAAAAAGCTTTGGATATAGTGAGGTAATTTAAATGAGCATTTTTAATACCGATATGGTTAGAGGCGATTTCTTTCAGCTTAATCGAAGTTCAACCTTGCATCTCGATGAAAATGGAGATTTTGGTTCTCCGGTTATTCCAGAATCTGGAAAGGACTTCGGTTCCCTGCTTATGGGAAAGCTCGATGAAGTAAGTAATGCCCAGGGAGAGGTCAACCGGCTTAGTGAGCTGATGCTGACCAATCCCGATGCAGTGGATGTTGATGATATAACCGTTGCCATGGCAGAGGCCGAGATGACCATCGGTCTGACCAAAGCAGTGGTGGATAAGGCCGTACAGGCATATAAAGATATAGTGAATATGAGATAAAGCTGGGATTGCCCCTTGGGGGTAGCTTTTTCTTTTTCTTGGGAGGGGAGAAGATGGACTGGTTTAAGAAAATTCTGGAGAATATCCGGACAATGTGGGGCAAGTGGACGGTCCTGCAAAAGGTAATTTTATTTTCTGTCATAGCAACGGTGATTATCGGACTGGTACTGGTGGTGAGCTTTTCCGGCGCACCGGCCATGACTCCTCTGCTTACATCACCGGTGAGCGATCCGGAAGATGTAGCCCGAATCACCAACCGCTTGGATGAAGAGGGTGTTAAAAATAACGTCACCGGCGGTATTATCTATGTGGAAGATGAAAATCAGGCACGAAAAATGCGGAACCTGCTGATTCGAGAGGACCTAGTCCCCGATCAGACAGACCCATGGGCACTCTTTGACATGGAACGTTGGACCATCACCGATTACGAACGTGATGTAAACCTGCGCCGTGCCCTAACGCAAAATCTGGAACAGCATATCGGGGCTCTCGACGAGGTGGATTCTGCCCAGGTAACCCTGGTAATCCCCGAGAAGGCCCTTTTCTCTACGGAGCAGCAACCTGCCAGTGCTTCGGTGATTATCTCTCCCAAACCCGGTAGTGATATTTCGGAAAATCGATATAAAATTGAAGGAATTGTCAAGTTGATCCGCTTCGCCGTAGAAGGACTGTCAGAAGAGAATATTGTTATCACCGATATCTACGGAAAACAACTGAACAACTTCATGGATTTTCAGGATTTTGACCGTCTGGAGCTTACCAAACGAATGCTCCGTGAAAAACAGGTCTTAGAAGCTCAATATATGGGACAAATCCTTCAGGAGATGAAGGGAATCTTTTCCGATAAACGTGTGCGGATTATCAACATGGATATCGATCTGGAATTCGTCAATAAGTCGGTGGAGACCGAAGAGCATTATCCCATTGAAATGACCCCAGAAGATCCTTCAACTCCCTACCCGGACCGACAGGTTACCGAATCCTTTATTCTCAGTCAGTCCAACACCAATAAAGAGTTTAACGGAACTGGTTTTAATCCCGAGGGCCCCCCCGGACAGGAAGGTCAGACTCCTCCACAATACCAGGATTTGACCAATCTGGTGGGGAATTATAACGAAGACTCCGATATGACCAACTATGTGGTTAATACCCGTCAGATCAGCGAAGATAGCTCCCCATATCAAATTGCACGGATTTCTGTGGCCGTTGCTTTAGACGGTATCTGGAAAACCACCCGAAACGAAAAGGGTGAATATATCTTTGAAAATGGTTCACTGGTACGAGAATATATTCCCGTCAGCGATGAAGATATCAGAAAGGCCCAAACCCTGGTAGAACACGCCGTCGGGTTTGATTCCAACCGCGGAGACAGTGTAACGGTACAGCATATCCCCTTCGATCGTACCGAGGAACACCGTCTTCAGGATGAAGAATATCTTAAAAGGCAGCAGCTGCAGCGTTCTTTGTTCTATTCCATCATTGCCTTGGTGGGAGTCATCATGGCCTTCGTCGTATTCCGTTTAATCAGCAAGGAAATGGAACGTCGACGACGTATACGAGAAGAAGAGTTGGCAAGACAGCATCAGGCTATGAGAGAACAGGCCTTGAGAAATGCCGAAGAAGAGGGCGTGGAAGTGGAGATGAGTGTCAATGAACGGGCACGTTTGGAAATGCAAGAAAATGCTATGAATCTTGCCAGAGAACATCCAAAGGATGTGGCAAAGCTTATACGAACATGGCTGTCTGAGGAGTAGTGAATGAGCGGAGTAAAACCGAACCAACCTAAACATAAAGAAGAACTAACCGGTAAAAGAAAGGCCGCCATCTTTCTGGTCTCCATGGGCTCTGAAATTGCCACGCAGATTTTTAATAATCTAAACGAACAGGAAATAGAGACCCTTACCTGGGAAATCGCCCGTCTGGATAAAATAGATTCGGCAGACCGGGATATGGTATTGCAGGAATTCCAGGAAATGATGATGGCTCAGGACTTTATCAGTTCTGGTGGCATTGAATACGCCCGTAGCCTTTTGGAAAACTCCCTTGGGAGTACAAAAGCCACCGATATCATCAACCGGCTTACCAGCAGTCTTAAGACCAGGCCTTTTGACTTTATTCGTCGCACAGATCCCCAGAATGTGCTGAACTTTATCCAGCAGGAACATCCCCAGACCATCGCTTTGATTCTGGCCTATCTTGAGCCTGCTCAGGCATCGCAGATTCTGAGTCAGTTGCCACAGGAAAAACAGACCGATGTATCCCGTAGAATTGCTACCATGGATAGAACCAGTCCGGAAATCCTACGGGAAGTGGAACGTGTCTTGGACAAAAAGCTTTCTTCCCTGTCGGCCGAGGACTATACTTCAGCAGGTGGTGTGGACAGTATTGTTGAGATCCTCAACCTGGTTGACCGTACAACTGAAAAATACATCATTGAAAATCTCGATGAAGAAGATCCGGAACTGGCTGAAGAAATCAAAAAGAAGATGTTTGTATTCGAAGATATCATCATGTTAGACGACAGAGCTATTCAGCGTGTGCTTAGAGAAGTGGACAACAACGAATTGGTCAAGGCTCTAAAAGCCGTAGATGCTGAGGTTCAGGAAAAAATCTTCCGTAATATGTCCAAACGTCAAGCCATGACCTTGAAGGAAGATATGGAATATATGGGTCCCACTCGAAGAAAAGACGTGGAAGACGCCCAGCAGAAAATCGTATCTACCATTAGAAAACTTGAAGATGCCGGTGAAATCGTAATCGCCCGAAGTGGTGAAGAAGATGCCTTTGTATAGGCTAGATAGAGGAGTTTTAGGTGAGTAAAAACGTATTCAGACCCATGGAAGTGGTCAACATGTCCTTTTCCAGAAAGGTAAGGTTGGAGGCTCCCAAATTTCGCCATGATGAAGAGCTTGAGGAGTTGGTAGATGTCTATGATGGTCCAACCTCCGAAGATCTGAGACAGGAAGCCGAGCTGTTTAAACAGAATTGGGAAAAGGAGAAACTCCAGATGATTCAGCAGGCCCAATCCGAGGCCCAAGACATCAAGGAGCAGGCAGAAAAAACCGCCTTCGAGGAACTTAGAAAAAAAACCGATGAAGCTGATCTTCATAGAACAAATGCCCAGGAAGAGGCAGAGCGGATTATCTCGGAAGCCAAGGTAGAAGCAGAGCGAATTATTGTGGAGGCTCAGGCTCAAGAAGAAAAGATCTTTTTAGAAAACCGCGAAGCAGGAGAAAAAAAGGGTCATCAAGATGGGTTTGCCGAAGGTTCGGCAGAAGTTCAGCGTTTGGTGGATCGTTTACACACCATCATCAATGCAGCCATAGAAAAACGTAGCGATATTATCAACGAGGCTGAATCACAGCTCATCGATTTAGTGCTGCTGATTTCCAGTAAGGTGGTCAAGGTTATTTCGGAGAACCAAAAAAATGTGGTTATCAATAATGTTGTCCAGGCTCTGCGTAAGCTGAAAAGCCGGGGTAATGTGGCTATACGAGTTAATCTTGCAGATTTGGCATTGACTACAGATAATGTTCAAAACTTTATGAAGATGGTGGAAAATGTAAAGTCCATCGTGGTGTTAGAAGATACCAGTGTGGACAAGGGCGGTTGTGTTATCGAGACCGATTTTGGTCAGATAGACGCCCGTATCAGTTCTCAGCTTAAGGAGATTGAAGAAAAAATCCTTGAACTTACGCCTATTCAGGCAAAGGGAGAGCAGTGATAAATCGGTCCTCGGTTTTTTAGGATTCCGGGGAAGGGAATATACATTCGGGGAGGGGTGTGTATGATATTAGAAAAATACCTGGACAGGGTAAAAGCCCTGGAACCGGTGAAATACATGGGCCGAATAACCGCCGTAAAAGGGGTTCTGCTGGAAAGCAACGGCCCCCAGGCCGTGGTGGGTGAACTCTGTCATATTCTTTGCGATCGTACTGAAAATATCATGGCTGAAGTGGTTGCCCTGAAGGGGGAGACCGGACAGCTAATGGTCTTTGGTGAGATGGAGGGTATCGAAATTGGAGATGCCGTTCGTGCTACCGGAGAAATCCTTGATGTAAAGGTGGGCTTTGAGTTGTTGGGCCGGGTGTTGGACGGCTTGGGACATCCCATAGACGGAAAGGGAGTAATCCCTGTGGTGGAACGGGCTCCCTTGATGAATAAACCTCCCGATCCCCTTACTCGAACCCCCATACATGAACCTCTTTATACAGGTATTAGATCCATCGACGGCTTAATTCCCATCGGTAAGGGGCAGCGTTTGGGTATCTTTGCCGGAAGCGGTGTGGGTAAATCCACATTGTTGGGAATGATTGCCCGTAATACCAGTGCTGATGTAAATGTCATTGCTCTGATAGGGGAAAGAGGCCGTGAGGTCCGTGAATTCATTGAAAACGACCTGGGCCCTGAGGGATTAAAACGTTCAGTAATTGTGGTTTCCACCTCGGATAGCCCGGCATTGGCCAGGGTCAGAGGTGCATATACGGCCACAGCCATAGCAGAATATTTCCGAGATCAGGGGAAGGATGTAATGCTTCTCTTCGATTCTGTCACCCGATTTGCCATGAGCCAGAGAGAAATCGGTCTGGCCATTGGGGAACCTCCCGCAGCGAGAAGTTATACCCCATCGGTGTTTACCCAGCTGCCTAAACTATTGGAACGCAGCGGTGTTTCAGAAAAGGGCACCATCACCGGTATCTATTCCATTCTTGTGGAAGGGGATGACATGGATGAACCCATCAGTGATGCCGTTCGTGGTATTTTGGATGGTCATGTTGTACTGGCTCGAAAACTAGCAGACCGGTTTCACTTTCCTGCGGTGGATGTTCTGCGTTCCATTAGCCGACTGGCTCCCAAGATCTCCGGTCCCAAAATTCAGAGAAACATAGCCTACATTAGAAGGCTTCTTGCTGTATACAGAGACAAGGAAGACCTTATCAGTATAGGGGCCTATGCCAAGGGCAGCCAACCCGACGTGGATGAGGCAATTGAAAAAATGCCCAAGATTAATGCCTTTCTTCAGCAGGGAATTGAAGAGAGCTCCAACATTAAAGAAATATTAACAACCCTGGGGACAATCTGTGGAAACCCCTTTTCAGAGGAGGAATTAAATCATGAAAGCCTTTCAGTTCTCGCTTGAGTCTGTCCTGGAATATCGACGTGAAATAGAAACCGAATGGGAGATAAAATTAGGGGCCGCAGTGGGCAAATGCAACCGTCTGGAGGGTCTAATAACCCATTTGCATCAGGAGGAGCAAAGTGCTCTGAATAGCCGGGATATCCATAACTCCCACGAGGCTCTTGCCTGGGGAATGTACCGCAGTCGCTTAAGACAGCAGAAGGAAAAGCGGGAAATAGAACTGGAAAAAGCCACATCCTCCATGGAAGTGGTTCGACAGGGATACCTTGAGGCCTCCAGGGACAGAAAAAGTCTGGATAAACTGAAGGATAAAAAGAAGGATGAATACCATCGATATCTGATACAGCAGGAAATTCAGCAGATGGATGAATTAAACGCCCACCGGGCACATAGAGAGGTAGTGTAATGGCACGGAATGTCCGGAGCAGAGGTGGATTCCTCAAGGTCTTTTTTTTACTAATACTCACGGTTATCATTGTGGTTGCAGGTCTTCTTTGGCTGAATTTCATAGGAGTCTTGAAGATTCAGGATCAGCTTTCCTTTGTGACCCGCTGGTTTGGAGTGGAACCCCGGGAGCAGATTGAAAATCCCATGGATTTATATCTTTTGGACAATGAACGCATCCAAAAAGAACGAGAATCTCTTAATATTCTGCAAGATGAACTTTCAGGCTTGCAGGATAATTTATCGTTAAAGAATCAAGAACTGCTACAAAGAGAGCAAGAATTGCAAGAATTAGAGCTTTCTTTGGAAGAAAAAGAAAATTCGCTAAACGAGGTTGCCCAATTGTACGAAAATAAAAGGGCGAACCTTGAGCAAAACGCTCTTTACCTAATGGGTATGGAGCCAATACAAGCCAAGGATATCATGTTGGCCATGGATGATCTTGATGTGGTGGATCTTATGAGAACCTCAGAAAGACTGGCCAGAGAGGCAGGACAAACCTCACTGGTTGCCTATTGGATTTCCCTGATGCCCCCAGAAAGGGCTGCGGAGATACAAAGGCTCATGACCGAGAAACCGGAGTGATACACTCCAGGAGGTATTATGGCACAAGTAAATGGAGCGATGATTTCACCTGTACCCCCCAAGGCACATGTGGAAAATCAACGTTCCATCAATAAGGAAGGAATTCCCTCCGATCAAAAGAATTCCTTCCGTGACATTTTGTCCAAGGGACAGATTAAAGAATCCCCTTCTTCGAAGTCAAAAGAACGTTCTGCCCATTCCAAAGAGACAAACTCTTCGCAACAGGAAGGTCTGAACAACGCCGAATTAGTCCACAAATCACTTGAAATCCCAGGACCCCAAAGGGAACTTCTAACCACCACGGGTGATCAAAGTCTAAGATTAGCTTTACAGAATGATAAGGCTGAAAAAAATTCCCATGATATAACATCCAAAGAAAAACCCTCCAGTCCCGCCGTGGTTCTTTCCCAAGCTGGGGTTGTCCCTCAGTCCAAGGAAAAGACCTTGGAAGGGCAGAGGTCTATGGAAGGGGAAAGTTCTTTGGAGGGAGAAAGCTCAGCCTTATTGGATTCTGAAAAGGATCATGCCCCTGGAAATCCCCAGGTTAAAGCCATGACCGGTGGGACATCATCGGACAAAGTACTTTCAGCTCAGCCCCAGTTAGTGGGCGAAGTAACAGCTAAAGTATCTCTTAAGAAGAAGGACATTCCCAAAAGAACCTTAGAAATAACCCTGGAGGATCATCGAAGCCCCCAGAGAACCCGAAAATCTGAACCTGTCCTTAGCGCCCAGAATCTTCGGGGTCATTCCGCAGGTCCGCAGGATTCTAATAATCAGGGAAATTATCAGAACACTCAATACAATGAGGGTGCTGATGATTTTATCGATGAGCTGAGAACTCCCCAGGAAGGTACCTATAGTCCTCAGGGCGGAGGCGGTAAAGTGGAAATTCCGGTTAGCAATATGGTGGCACGGTCTTTTCAGGAACATATGGCCAGAAGCGGTAATACCGATTTGGTACGAAATATCAAATTTATCCTTAAAGATAACAGCGCTGGAGAAATAAAGTTGATTCTAAAGCCCGAATCCCTGGGAAATGTACGGATTACGCTGAACATGCAGGAAAATAATATAGCCGGGCGAATAATTGTCGACAATCAAAGTATAAAGGATGTTTTCCTGAATAATATGAACCAGCTGA
>JAQICO010000087.1 GCA_027858495.1 Spirochaetaceae bacterium | reverse complement strand
TTTAGATGCCAAATTAATGAGCATCAATTAATACTAGGCTCGATCACTACCTAGACTCCTTTTTTTTTTAATGGTGTTACTATTTTTTATCGAAGTATTTTTTGCGATCAATGCAAATTCACCGGGGCCTTTATTCGTAATATTCTTTGTCCAGGTGCTAAAACGTTCTAAGATCTTTTTATGCCCCCTGAGTAATGACCATAATCGTGCATCTAAAGAGTTCATCTCTATAAATGGATATATTCCTCGGCTACCCGATTCGTTGGCAATCTTTAGCTTATTATATATCTCCATCCCTTGGCCAAATGCGCTTCCCGGAATATGTATCATCTCATCTATTCTGCTTAATAAAACCTCGGTTTGAACCCGATAGCCACGAAGATAACCAAGATCAATTACTGCAGCATTACCCTCAATCTGACAATCCTCAATGGTACTGTTATATAATCCTGAATAGTAGCGGCGTCCCTCTTTTTCTAGGATTACATAGGAAATATTTTTTAATTTGAGAATCCCTTGAAATGTGCAATTTTTAATTCCCTGTAAATCTATTTCACCTGATATTTCTATGGTCTGCCAATTCTCATTAGTATTTCCTTGAACTTTTAAAATACCTATTTCTTGGTCAGTTAATAAACGCCATTGGTCTGCCATATCAATTACTATATCCTGTCTTTAGTTAATTCTCAATGCGAAATATATTATAAACTATGGGCTTCCAGTTCTGTTTCTTTTAATTGAGCCATTACTATGGGCCGTTTAATCTTTTTTGTAGAAGTCATGGGCATGGCTTCTTTGATAATGCGGAATCTATGAATGCGCTTGTAGGGTAATAACTCCCGATTCACCTCTTTTATTGCATGGGCCATATCGTCCAATATTTTATCTTTATTATACACACCCTGGGCCTGGTAATGTTCGTCACTGGGAAAAATAATTGCTTCTATGCCTTCGGCCATGGTTTCTTTATCTGCTAAATATCCCAGGATCAATATTTGTTCAATTTGAGGGTAGAGCTGAAAATGATCTTCAATTTCTTCGGGGAAAACATTTTTCCCACCCTCGGTAACGATAAGTGATTTTGCCCGGCCGGTAAGGTAAAGATAGTCTTCTTTATCCATATACCCCACATCGCCGGTTTTTAAAAATCCATCCTCATTAAAAAGTTCTTTGGTGGCTTCTTCGTTTTTATAATATCCTTGACAGCAGATATTCCCCTTTATGGCTACTTCCCCTATGCCCTGATCATCTGGATTTAAAATCTTCATTTCGATCAGAGGGAATTTTCTACCCACCGATTTAACCTTAAAATGATGTTTGGGATTTAGAGTGGATATGGGAGAGGTTTCTGTCATTCCATAGCCCTGAATAAAGTCCAGTCCCAATTGCTGATATCTTCTAAAGGTTTCCGGGGCAAGGGGACCGCCACCGGAAATCATATATTTAACATTTAATAGATTTGCCTTGGTCAGAAGGGTTTTGAAAAGTTTTTTTCCAATATTTTTATCAAAAAGTCTTTTAATCATTCCACTGTAACGCATCAGAAGCCCGACAATAAGATGGGTAATAAGCCCCTTGGCCCGTACCTGTTTCATCATTCCCTTGAGAATCTTATTATAAAGCATGGGAATCCCCATGATGATAGTGACGCCTCCCAACTTAAGATCGCTCATTAGTTGGGAAACCGAAAGACCGGCTGCAAAGACACAGAGACTACCGTGAACGATGGACTCAAGAAATACTGCGGTAAAACAATAACTGTGATGTAGGGGTAACAGGGCATACCATACATCTTCCTCTCTTGAATCTAAAAACATTTTATGGCAGCCTTGAAATACATCACTCATAAAGTTTTCATGGGTTAACATTACACCCTTTTCATTGCCAGTGGTTCCTGAAGTGAAAAGGATGGCTGCAAGGTCTGTCATTTCTGGTTTATCATATTCCACCATATCGAGCTGAGGAAAATCCATAAAGAAGTTATCCCTTTCCGGAGAGATGGAGAATTTACCTTTGCAGCTAATTTCATCATATTTTTCTTTATCTATAAAAAGATATTCCGCATCGGCAAACTCTAGCAGCCGCTGCATGTTTTCTGATTCCAATTGGTAATCCAGGGGAACAACGACGGCCCCAATTTCGACGATGGAAAGATAAGCCAAAGCCCAATAGGGGGAATTCTTTCCTGTAAGAGCAATTTTATTACCTTTTTTAATACCTAGAGAAAGCAAATATTGACCGGTTTTCAAAACGATCTTTTCAGCTTCTGCATAACTGAAGCCATATTCCTTCGGTGCAAAGGCGGCAAAGGCCCTGTTTTGGGGGCATCTGTGAGCGGTTAGATGGAACATCTCCGGAATGGTGGGCCATTCATCCTTTACAAAGTCAGGCTTATACTGATTTAGAAATTCCCAACTCTTTTCAAATTGATGAATTTTTTTTAGGCTCATGAAGATCTCCTCAAGATTATTATTTGTTGATAGTTAAATACGCAGTCAATGAGCATTATAGGCTAAGAATTCCCTGTAAGCAAGATTTTTTAGTCTTCTGATTCTACCCTTGATTCTACCCGTTCCCTCCAGCGTTGATTGATATTTTGATAGACCAGTGAAATTATAAGTAATAACACGCCGTATAAGAAAAAGCTTAGTATTTTCATCAATTGAGTGGCCTCTTTGACAATGGGGAAAATAAGGATTAATAAGGATAGACATATGGTGATTAATCCTAATAACCTTAGGTGGGTGGATTGTATTTTAAAGCCGATTACCACATATAACAGGGCAAGAAACATAAAAGAGAAACCGTATATCATGGCCGGTGTCTCCACGAGAAATTGACCAGAAACAAATAGAACCACATCGCCTAATAGTATTAAGCCCATCCAAAAGGGGAATCGCCCCACAGAGCCTCTGCTATGAAGAAGAATGTGATAAACCCTATAAGCCAGATAACCAATGGTAAATAAATTATAAAGAACCATTAAAATGAGAACCATTATTTGTGAGTTATTAAGTTCAGGCCATTGGGAATAAAAGGGGCTGCTCTTGATGAGGATTAACAACCAAAAATACACGGCGAAAAGAGCACTTCCAAATCCGATATTTGACATCACTTTATTTTCCCATGGTTTGTTTTTATCCAAAATAAAAGAGAATAGCAGGCTGAAAAAGGATGCTGCGGCTAAGGTTATATAATCGTAATACTGTGCAATTATTTTACTGGTAATTTCCAGGTTAGAAAGAAGATGCTGTGTTTCGATTATCAGACAGAAATATGCCAGAATCACCGAGCCGTAACGAAACAACAGTAACCTGTCCAAGGGAGGTCCAGGGAGACTGCTTATAGCACTTTTAATTCTTGGGGTATATAGCACTGAGATAATAAGGCTTTCAAGGGTAAAAAGTATAAAATTTCTATGAAGAATGGAGGAATCTCCTCGGCTGAGAACTGAAAGTTCCTTGAGAATCCTTAGGGTTTGATGATTCCATTGCAGGTCTTTAAACAGCTCTCCTAGAGGGCCTACATAGAAGAGCATCCAGAATATTAAGGAGCCCAAAGTGGCCCAGTAGGTTACCCAGCCTGCTTTTTCCAGGTATCGGAAATTTCTAAAATACCCAAGGGTTATCAAAATCAGTCCCTGGATTAAAAATCCCGGAGTTACTCCCTTCATACCGAACTGCATAGGAATCATCCAGAGTAGGAAGGTTATTGCAGAGCCCCAGAATAGGGAAAATTCCATGAGGGCCTTCTCTTTATCTGTTTTTACTAAACGGGCAAAAATAAGAAAAATGGAAGCAAAAATCAAGGCTGTTAGTCCGTCTAATTTTTCAAGGCCCAATCTATGGATTAAGATATACACCAATACAGCGCTGAACAGTGTATTAAGACCTAACAGTAGAATATCCCAAGGGGAAATGGTTTTTTGTAATTTTAACCGGGGTATAAGAATCACCGCTAAATAGAGGCTGAAATTTAAGAGACAATAGAGCAGGGCAATTCCCCGGGATGGGCTTTCCAGGACTAAATAAATTAATGCGGGGCTATGCAGAAGAAAGCTGACCCAGCGGGTGGATTTCCAATCGCGAAAGAAGGATAAACCCATTACTGCTGCATTTAATATAAAAAGATAGACCATGGCCAGATAAATGGCACTACCTTGAAATCCGGGACCAAATAAATAACTGATAAAAGGTAAAAACCCGCCCAATAATCCCAGGGACAGGATGGTTTCACTTTGATAACGTTTCGATAGAAATAGTGTAATCAGAGTTATGATGGTTGCAAAGATCAAAGCAGCGGTCATGGAAATAAGGGGTTCGCCTTTTATGGTCAGTAAAAAATGAGAAAAGAATACACCGCTATAGAGGATCCCAACCCCTCCTCCTAAAAGACTCTGGGAAAAAATCTCCTTCCCCCGCTTAAAAAACCATTCTCCCAATATTAGAAATATCAGGCCTAGAAAATAGATTAAAGCTGCCCTTATGTGACTATTCTTTGCATAATACGCCAGAAAACCAAGGCTTATCAGGATAAGCAGTATGCCTGCTTTATTTAGCCAACCCATGCCAATAGCCATTTCCATCCGACTGTTTTTAAAGCGGTTTTGAAGGGTCTCTTCATCGAGTCTTTTATCTTTTAATTCCTGGTAGTTATCATTGATTTCTTTTTCTAAAGTGTCTTCTTTTTCGGTAAGATTTTTATTAAGTTCCTGTAACTCTTGGTGTATTTTCTGAGCTTGAAGATCTAACTGCTGCTGCAGAGTTCTACTCTGGTCTTGTATCGCCTTGGTTGAAAGCTCCATTTGGAGTTTTATTCTGCGATCCAATTCATTTTCTAGATTCTTTAGTTCAGCTCTTGGTTGTTTTTTATTCTTTTGAAAATAGACTTCCCTGTTTCTTTGGGATAGTTCCAATATTCTAGATTTTTCCCGGAATACCATTTCGTTTAGTCCAAACTGCAGCTCCTGATTTTGCGTTTGCAGTGTTAAATGAGATTTCAATAGAACATCGTGTTCCTTCTGTAATTCCTGAAGCTTATGCTGGTACTGCCTTAACTCTTCAAGGTCTTTATCCTTGGCAATCTGCAGTTGGAAATCCTTAAGCTGCATCTCCACTTCTTTATGATTTTCGAGAATTTTATTAAAATCGTCACTGATAGACAAAGGAGTACCTCCATTGGGTAATTAGTAAAAAAAGTATACCGCGATAAATACATCAGGGCTACTAAAAAAATTACACTTTTCTACAGCCGGGTCCTGAGATAATGCTTTTACCAGCTCTTTGGGGTTCTACCTTTATCTGTAGGGCCATGCGGTCTTTCAGGGCTTGTACATGGGAAATGACTCCTATAAGTTTTCCCTGCTGTCTTAATTCTCCCAGAGCAGAGAGAGCCATATCCAGGGTTTCTTCATCCAGAGTTCCAAAACCCTCGTCCAGAAATAAGGAGTCCACGGGAACCCTTCGGCTTGCCATGGAGGAAAGTCCCAGAGCCAATGCAAGACTTACTAGAAAACTTTCGCCGCCGGAAAGATTCCTGGTGGAACGGATGTCACCGGCTTGATAAAGATCCAGCACATCAAGTTCCAGGGGTTCGGTTTCATGGGCTATTAAAAGGTAGCGGTCACTGAGACTCTGCAGCTGTAGATTGGACTGAGCGATCAGCCGTTTAAAGGTTATTGTCTGGGCAAACTCTCGGTATTTTCGTCCGTCGGCTGAGCCGATTAGCTGGTGCAACTTCGCCCAGCGTAGCTGACGTTGTCTTTGTTCCCCCAATTCTTTCTGACGTTGGGCCGCACGTTCTTTCTGCTGCTGATATTGCTGTTGTTTTTCATTGATGGATCCAAGGGTCTGCTGGGTTTCACCAATCTGCTCTTCCAATTCTTTTTGAGGGGGTAAGTTTTTATTCTCTTCCATAAAGGCGTTATATTCGGCAGAACTTTGCTCTTTATTTTTTTTCAACTGCTGGGTTTCTATATGCCATTGATGTTCTTCCTTTTCTGCCTGGTCTAGTTCTCCTTTCCATTGGGGTAGATTCGAATAGATTTCCGATTCCAAAAGATAACATTGAGGGTTCTTCCATTGAGCCGCATTTAATTGCTCCGTAAATTCCCCAAGAGCCCTTTGATAACCCTGATCTTGCTCGTCGAAATTTATTACCATGGTTTCCAGTGAAGATCGTTGGGCTTGTTCATTCAATTTATTCTTTTCCATCTCCCTGGATAGCCCTTCCAGTTTCTTCTGAGCTGTTTCCCTGTTAATTCGGAGGGATTCTTCTTCCTCTGCAGCATTGTTATTCCCGAAGAGGGCTTTTCGTTCCTTTTTCAATTTTTCTAAATCAGAATGGATTTTGTCTCTTTGGGTTTGAAGTTCTCCATTCTGTTGCTCTAACAGCTTTTTCTGCTGATTCAAGCCCTCAATTCGGGGAGTTATATTCTGTCTTTCATTGGTAAATTGAAGGAGTTTTTCTTGATTCAATTGCCATTGGTTTATCTGATTTTGCAGTTGATCGGGCAGATTTTTTTCTATACGGATGATTCCAAGAGGTTTAAGCTGTTTTAATAATTCATCCTGGAGATTATCAAAGGCTTCTTGTAATAATTTTTGGTCTTGGGCCAGCCTCTGATGTTGTTTTTCAAGATCCTGTTGTTCTCCTTGAAGTTCCCATTTCCCTCGTTCCTTTTGGGATAATTTAAGGCGGTTTTCCTCAAATTTTTGGCCCAGGATCTTTCTTTGATCTTCCAATTCTTCAAGGTTTTTTAAACGTCGATTCAGCCGATCTATTTCTGGATTTTTATCTTCTCCGGGAAGGCTGTTGCTGTATGGATGATCGGTGGAACCGCATAATGGACAGGGTTCTCCTGCTACTAGGGATTCTCTTTGCTCTTCCAGATTTTGTATTTTCTGTAAAAGCCATTGTTCCTTCTGAAGATGTTCCTTTCTGCTACGTAATTCTCGGAGCAATTTTCCCTGTAGTAGGTCTTTTTCCAGGTCATCCAGTTCCCGCTGTTTTATTTGAAGACCCTCCAGGATTTTTTCAATCCCTTGGTATTCCTTTTCTGCAGTCTGAAGAGTCTCTTTGGCTCGGTTACTTTTAAATTGATTTTCCTTGAGCTGTTCTTCCAGTGTCTTTAGTTGAAGCAAGCGTTGGTCCTGTTGTTTTATCTGTTCCTGCAATCGGCTGTATTCCTGGCTCAGCTCGGCCTGGTTTTTATGGCTGTGTTGGTAATCCTCTGCCAAGTGGATATTATGCTGTAATTTCTTCTGTTCTATTTCAAGTTTTAATAGATTCTCTGTCAAGGATTGGCATGATTGATTCCTACCTGTTAAATCCTCTACTATCTGCAGAAGTTGTCTGTTCTTTTCTGAAATGACAGCATCCAGGGGATCCAGTTTTCTTCGGAGAATCTGAAGGTCCGACAGTTGTTCCTCCATGGTACTCAGTTCCCTGCGGCTTAAATTTAGAGTGTCAGCTTCCCCTTCCGCTTGATTTTGAGTTGCTTTTAGCTGTTTTTGTCTTAGGGATATCTCTTCTTTTCGATTCTTCAGTTGCTGGTCAAGCTTTTCAAGCTCCAGCCATTGGGGCTCCAATTTAAACCAGAGATCCCCCCGGGTAATATCTTCTTTCAACTTTTTAACCCTGGACCTGTTCTTTTCCAGAATATCCATCTGGATTTCCAGTTGTTTTTGCCGGGTTTCCAGCTGCACCAGCTGTTCTTCCAAACTATTTTGTTCCACTCGCTGCTGTAGCTGTTTTTTAAGGGATGTAAGCATTTCCTGCAGCAGTTTTTTTTCCTTTTCCAAGCTATCCCATTGTTCCTGGGTGAGTAGTTCCTGGGCATCCAGTCCGAGACTTAGGATATCCAGCTTTTCCTGTTCTTGGCGGTAACGCTGGTGTACCTCTTTGGATATTTGACTATAGATATCCATACCGGTTATCTGTTCTAATATGGGGGCTCTTTCCTGAGCCGCCGCCTGAAGAAATGCAGCGAAGCCTCCCTGAGCTAAAAGCATAGACCGGGTGAACCGTTCAAAGTCCATTCCGGTTATTTCAATCACCCGTAAAGCCACCTCACGTTTTTTTTCTTCCAGTATTTTTCCTGTGTCCAGCTCAGAGATTTCATGACGGCTGTCTCTAAGATTCCCCTGGGCCTTTTTACGTGAACGATGCTGCTGCCAAAAACAGCGGTAACGCCCCGCTGGGGTTTCAAAACTCAATTCGGAAAAACATTCTCCCGTGCCTCGGGACATAATATGATTGGTGCTGGCGGAAATATTTTTTAAGCGGGGAGTTCGACCATACAACGCCAGGCATAGGGCGTCCAGCAGAGTGGATTTCCCCGAGCCGGTGGGGCCGGTTATGGCGAAGATACCCTGATCACGGAATTCCCGGCAGCTGAAATCTACCTCCCATTCTCCGTAGATGGAATTTAAATTGGCAAAACGCAGTTTTAATATACGCATCAGTCGTTCTCCCTGGAATCTTGTTGTTCCATATGAAGTATAATCTCCTGATAACTCTCTTTATATTCCTGCCATTGATCTTCGGGGATTTCATGTTCCTCCAGGCAACGTTGAAAGATTTCCTGGGTATTCAGATCCTCCAGATCTTCCTGGAAATCTGCTTGGATTATCTGCTGTTTTTTTAAGGATTCATTGATAATTCTACATATCTGAAGAGAACTCTGATCTACCAAATCCTGAAGATCCGTCGCCAGATTAGGCTGGGCGGTTTCTCCATTATAGTGCAACTCCAGCCAAGCCTGACTGCCCCGGGATTTTAACTCCATAATCGCCTGGCTTATTACCTCAAAATCCCCTTTCAACCGGATAAGTTCCTGAAATCCAGGCACTTCAATAACCTCTGTGCTAAACCTGTTTTCCTTCCATTCTACTAGGATCATTTGTTTCTGTTGTTCGGCTTCTCCAAATCCCATGGGTAGGGGAGAACCGCAGTAATTCATGGTTCCCTGGGAATTAAGAGCTTGGGGTAGGTGTAGATGTCCCAGGGCTGTGTATAATAGTCCTTCGGGGAAAATATCCTGGTTTAGCTGGCCGAGATTCCCCACATATAAATCCCGCACACCCTCGCCTGGGCTGCCGCCTCTGACAAATAGATGTCCAGTGGCTAGAATTGGCAAGGGCCTTTGCCCCTGCTTGGATCTCTGAAGATTTTTTTCCTGGGCCAGTTCAAATAGATCCTGGTAGTGAGTCTTTATTCCCAGGGCAAGCTGTTTTTCTTTCTCTTCCCAGCTTTCGCCCCATAGGCTACGTCTTACATCTCGTTCCCTTAAAAAGGGCACAGCTAAAATGTATCCTTGGGGCGTTCCCTGTCGGTCTTCCATGAGGATCAGCTGTTCTTCTAGGTTTTCTGTCATCCCACCTATCACATGTATCTTCATAGATTTAAGCAATGCCGACGGGGCATTGAGAAAACTAGGTGAATCGTGATTTCCACCGGTTATCACCACCTGTATTCCCAGCTGGGACAGATGGTTTAAAAAATGATAATAGATCTGTTGGGACCTGTTGCCAGGTGTGGTGCTGTCAAAGATATCTCCACAGATAAGAAGAACATCGACCTGTTTCTCTTGCAATTCCTTGAGTAACCATTCCATTAGGGCCATGTGCTGGTCATGGCGCTTCCTGCCGTAGAGCAGGGCGCCGATGTGCCAGTCTGAAGTATGAAGAATACGCATGGGGCTTATCTTAAAGTGCGTTGGTTAAAAAGAACAGATCACCCTGGGCCATTATCATTAATTCTCCGGGGGCTGTCCTAAGGATGGGCCCTTGGATCTGTTGATCCAGATTATAGCTATTCTGTTCCACCCCATCGATTAAGCGGTTTTGATGCAGCATTCCAGAAGTATCTGCCCAGATCATGCTGTCAGCCTCCAATAGGGGAGGGGCTGTGGCATCGGTCAATCGGTAAAGTTCTCTGCCCTGCCAATCAAAGGCCACTATATTTCCCCCTGCAAATACAAATATCCCTGTGGAATTGACCCTGGGGCTTTGATAGATCGGCTGGAAGGGTAGTTCCTGCTCCCAAAGCAGGTCGGCCTTGTCTATATCAATACAGACCAAGGGACCTTGACGACCGGCAAAAAGTGCTTTGCCATCATAAATTGCTGTTTCCATGGCAGCGGGTTGGGTGGCTGAAGTGCTCACCGAAGCCTGCAGGGAAAGATCCTGGGCATTTAGAATCTGCAGGGTTCCTAAGCTGTCGGCCAGTAGAATTTTATTCTCGTAAATGGCCGGAGTCATGCTGGATGAAGGATTCATGTTAATCTTTGACAGAATATTCCCATTGGCCATATCGACCCTGGCTAATCCCTGGTGAAGGGGGTAATAGAGAACATTCTCTACTGCCAGAGGAACTTGACCAAAAATCATGGGGGATAATGTGCTGCGGTCGGCCTTGAACAATAGACTTCCGTCATTAGAATTTAGAAAAACAACCTCCATTTTACCGGCGAGAACCATCGATGAAGGGCCTACTACCGGACGGGTTAATTCCAGGTTGGCATTCATACTGCTGTACTGCCATAGCAGTCCTTCACGGTTAAGTGATGATACTTTACCGTTTTTATCGTTTACAAAATATCTGCCGTTGTAGGAGATTATTTCACCGATTAGATCGGATCCGTTAAGACTTATCCGCTGAATTTCCACCTGAGGGATTTCTTCTGTTTCCTGGGGAATAGTTTCTTCCTGGACTGGGTTCTCTTCAATTATCACCGCTGTTTCTTCTTGAATCTGCTCCTCGGTGGATTCCTGTTCCTGAGGAATCTCAGGCGGTGTTTCTTCTTCCATTTCAATTGGTACTTCACGGGTGATATTATTTATTTTATCCTGGGTGGTCTCTTTTATCTGGGTAAATCCTTCTTCC
>JAQICO010000304.1 GCA_027858495.1 Spirochaetaceae bacterium | reverse complement strand
GGTTCGGCCGTTTCAGTTCTTCTGGCTTGTATCTTTGTCTATTTTACCCGTTCCTATGTATATATTTTCTTCTTTTCTATCATTCCCTATGCGATTAATTTGATCAACTTTGCCGGATACCCCAAGGAATTGGATGGAGAAATGGCACAGGACATAAAGCTTAAGCAGGTTTTAGTGCATATTAAGGAGTCCTTTCTCGGGGTGATGACTAAGCCTTCTCTGCGACGGCTCATTGTAGAATCCATGGGATTCGAAGGATTCTTTAAATCGATAAAAGATTATCTGCAGCCCATTTTAGAGCAGGCCGCTATTCCGGTGATTGCTCTGTTCTTCTCTGGATTGGTTATGACTCAGGAGCAGAAGTCGGTGATCCTTATCGGCCCGGTGTATTTCTCTCTGTTTGTGCTTTCCGCAGTGGCAAGCCGAAAATCCCACCTATTGGTGAGCCACCTAGGAACCGAGGATTCAGCCGCCCGCAGGCTATGGTTTTTCATGTTCCTGCTGATGGTTCTGCTGGTCCCGTCGCTTTATTTCGGATTATACTGGATCTCCATTACGGGCTTTCTTCTGCTTTATATTCTTCAGAATCTTTGGCGCCCTGTGCTGATCAGCCGTTTTGACACCCACAGCAGTGAAGCTCAGGGAGCAACCCTTCTTTCCATGGAATCACAAGCCAAAAGCCTCTCCACCATGATAATGGCACCCATCTTGGGAAGAGTTGTGGATTTTGTCCTAACCAGGAAAATTGGAGTCTTGGAATTTTGGCCGGTGGCTGTTGTGGGAATGATCTTGGCAGGGATCTTTTTTATCTCGTCGAAACGACGGAACGCCTAAACATTAGGGTTAAATAGTGATCTCAATAATTGAACCTGAAGGTAAAAACATCTTCCTATACCTACCACATTGTATCATTTTCCCTCCTTTTCTTAAATATACTAAAACGTAATAAATATATGAAAGTTTCTTCCTGCTCCGGATTAACTCTTTTTCTTAATAAGATATATGGGCCTCCTACATTTTTGTACGAATCCCTTTGGCACGGCCTTTGCAATGTTGTCTACAGAAATGTTTGAAAAACTTTGCGAGAAAAAAGGAGAAAATGATCGTGAAAGAGAAAAAGTTATTAGTAATAGCCCTGGTACTGCTGGTATCCCTGGGACAGATGGTATTTGCCAACGGAGGGGGAGAAGAAACAGCTGCAGAAACTGTGAAAATCGGCATACTCCATTCCCTCAGTGGAACCATGGCCATATCCGAGACCTCTCTGAGAGATGTGGTTCTCATGGCCGTGGAAGAGATCAACGCAGACGGCGGAGTATTGGGCCATCAAATTGAACCTGTTGTGGTTGACCCCGCCTCTAACTGGCCTCTTTTTTATGATAAAGCTAAAGAGCTCATTGTAGACGAAGGCGTAGCCGTTACCTTTGGCTGCTGGACATCGGTAAGCCGAAAGTCTGTATTGCCTGCCTTTGAAGAATACAATGCCCTGCTTTATTACCCCGTACAGTACGAAGGGGAAGAACAGTCCCTCAATGTATTCTACACCGGAGCCTCACCTAATCAGCAGCTGGTTCCCGCTGCTCAGTACATGATCGATGAAATGGGTGCCGAAAAATTCTACCTGTTAGGTACTGACTATGTATTCCCCAGAACAGCCAACAAAGTTCTTAAGGCCTATTTAGAGTCTGTTGGTGTTCCCTCAGAAAATATCATCGAAGAGTATACTCCCTTCAGTCATCAGGACTATCAAAGTATCGTTGCTAAGATCAAGGAATTCTCCGCTTCAGGAAATGCCGTTGTTCTTTCTACTATAAACGGAGACAGTAACGTACCCTTCTATAAAGAGTTTGCAAACCAGGGACTTACTGCAGAAGACGTTCCTGTAATGGCCTTCTCTGTAGCCGAGGATGAACTCCGGGCCATGGACGTACAGCCCTTGGTTGGTCACTTAGCCGCTTGGAACTACTTCCAATCCATCGATACCCCCGAAAACAACAATTTTGTTGCGGCCTTCAAGGACTACTGTGTCGCCAATGGCCTCCCCGGCGGAGCCGACCGTGTGACCGATGATCCCATCGAAGCTGCTTACTTCGGCGTATACGCATGGGCTCAGGCTGTTGAAATTGCAGGAACCTTCGATGTGGATGCTGTGCGAGAAGCCATGTACGGTCTAGAATTTGATGCCCCAGGTGGAGCGAAGATGTTCCATGGAGACAATCAGCATACCTACAAGCCTGTTTACATTGGAGAAATCCGTGCGGACGGTCAATTCGTTATCGTATGGGAAAGCGATGGTCTGGTTGAACCCGACTCATACAGCAGCCTGCTGCATACCGATGGAAATTATCCTGCGCCCACCGGCGGACCCCAGGAATAATCCAGCCCAGTCATGAAGAATATGGGCACCTATGGTAATGCTGTGGGTGCCTTTTCTTTAGTTATTGGATAAAAGGAGAAATATTAACGTGAACCTTAAACTTTTGCCCCTTTTTATTTGCCTAAACTTCTTTTTGCTGCCCCTCAGTCTGGCCGCAGATACAAATGAAGATTTATACCAGGCATTATTGGGCCTGGCCAGTGAAGATGATCAGACAAGGCAAGACTCCATCGGTCAAATGGAGCGAATAGGCGGTCCCTTGGTCAGTGAATTATTTGAAGCCTACCGCCTGGGAGAACTTTACTTCTACAACGATGAAGTAGTCCTGAGCAACGGAATTATTCAAGACGATAGATACGTGAAACATATCCGTCCTGTGGATGTGTTTACCCGAGAATATATAGTGGATGAGGATTTCCTGGTTCCTCTGCGCCAGGTGCTTAGCCTTTCGGCGGATAGAAATGAAAGAAAGCTTCTTTCCTCCAGTCAAATGCTGGTGCAGCTAACCCTGGATGACAAGAAAAATCTCCTGAATTCCATACGGCGCAGCTCCGACGATGATCGGGCTCTGGATGCCATACCCCTGCTGGAAACCCTTTCTCGAGAGGACCGCAGCCGTCAGGTACGGTTTAACGCTGCTGAAAGCCTTTTACTAATTGAGCTGCGAAACAGCCACCACATTCCTTTGGAGGTTATCAATCGGCTTGGGGAGATGAAAAGCCTGAGGGCCTATCCATTGCTGGAAGAACTTACCAAGGGCGAACTGGAACCCATTGAAAAGCAGACCATCTACGAGGCCCTTCGTAAAATCCGCGGACTGCAGCGTCGAGTGAAAATTTTCGATGTGATAAAGTCCGCTTTATCAACGGGCTCCATCCTGATTCTTATGGCCCTGGGCCTGGCAGTTACCTTCGGTATGATGGGGATTATCAATATGGCCCATGGCGAACTGATGAGGAGAGGAGCCTATACCACCTATTGCATCCAATTGCTCTTTGGCCATACTGCAGAAAATCCCGTGGCCATATTTTATATATTTGCCCTGCCCATGTCCTTTTTAGCCTCAGCACTGGTGGGGGGCTTTATCGAATGGTCGGTGGTACGCCGGCTTTATAAAAAGCCCATTGAATCTCTTCTGGCCACCTATGGTATCAGTCTTATTTTGGTACAGCTTATCCGCCTTCTCTTTGGGGATAACCGGGCCACCAATACGCCTCAATGGCTGCAGGGCGCAGTGAATTTTTCCCA
>JAQICO010000414.1 GCA_027858495.1 Spirochaetaceae bacterium | reverse complement strand
GAAGAAGGGAGCCTTTATCGACCCGGAAAAGCATCTGGTTCTCAAGGCACCCCACCCATCTCCCCTTTCGGCCCATCGGGGATTTTTAGGCTGCGGTCATTTTTCCAAGGCAAATCAATATCTTATTGAGCAAGGCAAGCAGCCCATCGATTGGGACCTTCCCAGGGAGGCTTAAATCCAACGCTGCAGAAAGCCCATCAGAAGCCCGATGATGCCACCGAACACGCCGCCCCAGACCACAAGCCAACCGAGATGCTGGCGTATCATATCCTGAACGATCTGCTTAATCTGTTTGGGGGTCAATTCATCCAGACGGGTCTGCACCAGATTGGTAACCCTTTCGATCAATGCCTCACCGCCATGTTCCAACGAGGCTCCCATTATATGGGATAATATTTCTGGAGATTCCAATTCGCTGCGGATATAAGCTATGGTCTTGCTGATAAAAGGCTCCCTGTAGTTTTCCAGAAGTTTCACTCCACCGAACATGCCCAGCATTCCTCCGATATTAGATTGAAGAATCTCCTCTTTCAATATATCAAAGGCTCCATTAAGGTCGATGGACTCAATAATTCCCGTTACATCCATATCCTTGGCCAGACTCATGGCGGTTTCTTCCATAAAGGTTTCCACTCTCTCAGGAGAGAAGAATTCCCGGATCATCATCTCTCTAAGACCTGTTTTGATCTCTTCAAAATGTCTGGGAATTACCCCCGAACCATAGAGCAATGGAACCCGCTCAAAAAGCATATATACGGCAAGCCAGTTGGTAATGGCTCCGGAAAAGGCAAAAAACCCCACTGTACGCAGTTCTTCAGCGGCCCAGGGGCTCAGGTAACCTGCGGCAATAAAGGCCAGGGCAATAAAATTGGTAACCAAACTCTTATTCATAGCAGGGAAGATAATAATCTTCCACAAAAAGGTAAAGCCCTAAGTAAAGCGCCTCAATCATTATATATAAATGACATGTTTCTATGGATGGCGATCAACCCACAATAAACGGCCCGAAGGATCACAAAAAAACTCCCGGATCAAATTACTCTTCAGATCCAGATACCGCAGTCCTGCTCCGATTGGAAGAGAAATATCTACCGATTGGGATTCTAAAAGTTCAAAGGGTTCAACTCCAGGATCCTCACAGATCCAGAGCCCCGGAGGAAAGATAACCTGCCATTGCAGATTCTCCTGCGATTTTATATACCGGGCATTGAAAGACCCATTATTAATCCGCTGAACCACCTCTGTTAAATCTATATTCCAGGAATGAATTCCCAGTCGTTCCCTGAGCTCATATAAAAACCGTAGGTAATTGAAACTTTCAGCCTCAGGGCTGTTATGCAACAACAGCATTAATTGAGCGGTAACCGCAGAAGGGTAATCCCTATAATCGGGCAGCTTCTCCATAGGATCTATAATCAATCCTTGTGCATAGGGCTGAAAGGGAGGCGGGTATCCTCTAGGAGTAAAAATAAAGGCGCTCAAACCTTCCTTGGGAATCCATAATTCCACAGACTGGTCTGCAGATATAGTCCAATGCTCTATTAGGGTTCCCTGATGGATATATTTTAATTCATAGATCTGGGGTAATTCCTCTAAATTGGTATAAGATGGGGGGGGCGGAATTTTAATCTGTCTTTGGGGACCAAAAAGTACACAACTACAACAAAGGCAAAACAAACACAACAATAGGGTTATCTTCATATCCTTATATTAGGAGCATTGCCCTGTGGAGTACTCAGATAAATTGATTATTCTTGCAGTTCCAACAGTAAATAGGCCTTGTAAAAGAATAACTCGTTGTATTATTTTAAACTTTATAGGATAATAGATATATGTCGTTGGACAACGAATACCTGCAACAATTAGAAATGGCTCTACTGGATAAGCATACAGATCTTGAGAAGAATGTTCTTCCAGGGCTTAGAGAAAATTTGCACAGTTTGAATTCCGCATTTAACAGTATTCATAAATTGCTTTTGGATAAGGGCCTCTTAAAAACGGATCCCTACAAATACGAACAGAAGACTGACCTTACTCCCCCATCCGCGGAGCCCTATACCGACGCAGAATCGGGTAGAGAACTTAGCTTTAGAATGGCGGCCTATTCGGGGACGCTGGATTATCTGAATAACTTTTTCCATGTAAGCGCCGACACTCTGGATCTTCCCGCAATAAAAAAGATTCTCACCTTGATTGAATATATTAAATGGACCGACTTCTCGTCCAACTCAAGCCAAATCATGACCCGTAGTATCAGCGTTATGCTGGATAAGATAAAAGACCTAAAGGATGAAATGTGCAATTTGGTCATCACAAGCGCCTTAGGACAGCTGCGAGATAGGGCACGAGAAATTAAAGTCGCACTAAAAAAGGTATCCATATATCAAAGGGAACGTTACAAATTTCAAGTTCGATCTCTAGTGACAAGCCAAATGAACGGCCTTTCAGAATTGTCTCTGAAAGAGGGGCTCAATGATACGGTACTCTCAGTAAAGGTAGAATTTCCTTCTCGGCTGCCTGCCTCCCCCTTTTACCGAGACCTTATAATAGAGCTATTGGAAGAGGATTATGGTGATCAAGGGGAAGCCCGCCGTAATTTGATACTGCAGAATTTAGAAGTGACCAAAACAGTTAAGAAAACATCAAAAATGGATAATAAAAAGGAAATTCGACGTGACTTGATGAAGATCGTCGGTATTATTGCGAAATGTTCCACCCAGCTTTACGCCTGCAGTAATAAGCTGGAAAATAACCATCGGGTAACCCATGATAAAAAGAAAAGCTTTGGAGAGGCCCTTTCCTTTTGGCTTAAAAACATCTTTGCCTCCACCGACAAAGGAGAAAATTACGAACTTAACGTGGTGGACCCTATGACCTCATTAAAGAAAAGGGAAATAGTGAATTATGAAAAATTTACTACCATTTTGGCCAGTAAAATTCAACTGTTCAGAAATTTGGAAACCAGATCTTCACCCATACATCAAAAGGTATTCAACTCTAGCGATGTTCAATTGCTCAATTTCATAGAAAACAGTATCCATGATCTAAGAAGTTATCACAAACGGCTGGAAGGATTTAACGATTACTTTAAAGCTATTAAAGATATGGAGATCAAGGCAAAAATCAAAAACTTTAAGATAGATTGTGATACCTTGAAATATCAAATAGGTACCATTACTAGAAATATGAATGAAATATCTTCGACCATGGAAGAGGAAAAGCAACTGAAAGCCCTAGGCCTCAATGAAGTAACCTAATCCATGAACTATAAAATAATCATACACGATGGCAAAGCTCATATGGATGAGTTGCTGGCTTCAGCATTTTATATTCACCATAGAGGGGAAATGCCCCAAAACATAGAAAGAATCGACTCCTCGGAAGCGGCGGAACGAGCGGAAAAAATGTGTGATCATAGGGAAACAGTTTTCCTGGACTGCGGTTTAATCCACGACGGAATTTCCAAGTTCGACCATCATCAGGACGCTCAACTTCCCTGCGCATTAAAACTTGTCTCACAGGCCTTTTATTCTCCCGAAGAACTGGGCGATTTGAATGAACTGATAGAACTGGTAGATCAGGTTGACCGGCAGGGGATATTCTCCCTCAATGATTTTTCTGTTATAGGTCAGAGTAGAGAATACATGGGTATCAGCCAGAGTTTATTGTTAAGAAGTTTTGAAAATAGTCCTTTAGAGCTGATGGAGTTAATGGTTCCTACGGTGGCTTCTATGATTAAATTTGAAGAAGAAAAGATTCAGGCAAGAGCATGGCTTCAAGATCCCCGACATAGCCGAATTGTGAAACTGCACAATATCCATATAATGGAATACTTGGAGAGACCTCCCAAAGAATTAAGTCGGGCCATCAAAGCCGTGGATGGAGATCGCATAGATCAGGAAATGATTCATGGGGTGTATTCCTTTGATAGTAAGAACCCAGAAAACCGCGGATTATTCCGTACTCATCTTGGTCATGAAATGCTTGATTTTACAAAATCTAATCCCTCGAAACCTTTATTCTGCCATAAAAATGGTTTTCTTTTGAAATTTACCCCTAACGACAAAGAGGAATGGAAAATAATAATAAAGGAATCTCTAATATTTTCTTGATATATACTCTTGTAAGGAGGAAAACTTAGCCCATGGAAATGGCTGCCAGTTTGGTATTGACACAGCTCCTTGTACATTATGTATCTCTAGGCATCATATTATCTGGTATATTCATATTTATTAACACCCTAGCGATCTATAAAGAAAAGCGCTACGCATCAATTTTATTTCTTTCCATTTTGTCCTTTTTATACATCCTCCTGGAAACGATAATGAAACAAGACCTTCTTTTAAATGCAGATTCTCACTCCTTACAAAAATTATTCTATCTGCAGAGTCTGATTTCAGTATTCTTTATAGCAGCTATACCTTTCTTTTTATATGAATACATCTATATCAATCATTCCTTTCATCGCCTTAACCGTTGGCTGATAATCCTAACCATACCCCTTAGTCTATCCATAATTATACCTGGAATCTTTCACCCCGAACTCTTTAATCTACAGGGCTATGTAGAACCCGATTTTCCATATAATTTCATACGTACAGCACCGCCTCCCTTTTTATATAACTTAAATGATCTTATGCTTCTTATCTTACTTCTTTATACATTTATCACCATCCTTATCTCTCTAATTAAAAAAACCCGGCCAAAGGAAATATTGATTCTTTTTATCGGTATACTAATTTCCAATTTATTTTTTTTGAGTGGTCTGGTAAATTCTTTATGGAATTTTGATTTTTTATTCCTAGGAGATTTTCCAATATCCCGGATTACTATCGGTTTAACCGTTTCGACTCTTTCTATATTCTGGTCAATCTTACGAATGTTTTTAAAGGACAGCAAGCAAGTACAGCTGACCAAGGAAATGCTGAGCAAAAGTCAAAAGGATTTAATCAAAATGGCCTATTCTGACGATTTAACCAAGGTGGGAAATCGTGCGGCAGCCATGAGAGATTTAAAAAGACTGCTTGAAAAGAAAGAGCTTAATGCAGCTGTAATATTGATGAATATAAATCATTTTTCGAAGTTAAATGAATCCTATGGTAATCAACTTGCAGATAAGGTATTACGTTTACAGGCCCAGCGTTTTAAGGAAAATTTACCGCCTAGCATGGAGGTATATCGAGTAGGCGGAGATGAGTTCATATTCATTCTACCCCATTGCAACCATAATGAAATGCCCAGAGAGATTGCAGTGCTTTTACAAAATTGGCTAAGGCAGGGAGTGGAGATTGAAAAACGGAGATACTACCTTTACGCCACCTTTGCCCTTTGCAGAATTCCCAAACACGGCAAGGACAGTTATGAAGTATTTCGTAACTTAAAAAGTACATTGAGAATTGCGAAAAAAAGTGGAACCGTCATTAAGGAATTCAAGCCGGCCCATTATATAAACTCATTAAGCAAAATCCAAGCAGTGGAAAATCTTAAAGGCTGCATAACCCATGACCGGTTTCATCTATTGTATCAACCTATGGTGAATCAAAAGAATGAGATAGTAGCCCTGGAAGCTTTATTAAGGTTAGATGTGGATATACCTGGCTTTAAGACCCCCGACAAATTTATCCCCCTTGCCGAGGGAGCAGGATTGATGGGAGATTTAGCTCAAGTCATCATGGACCGATTTTCCAAGGATTATTCTATGTTTAGAAGAGAGAATATAAACCAGATCTTCAGCTTGAATTTATCAGGAGAAGAGTTTTTCTCAAATAATCTTTGTGAAGACTTGAATTATTATCTGGAGAAACAAGATGTCCCTTTAGATAGAGTACAGGTAGAAATTACAGAGAACATTTTAATGCAGCACTGGGATAAAGCAGAAAAGGTCCTACAGCGCTTGACCGAAAAAGGAATTAAGATTGCATTGGATAATTTTGGCTTAGGGCAGTCATCTTTAAAATATCTTCATAGGCTGCCCATCGATAGTTTAAAGCTCCATGGAAATTTTCATAGAGAATTAAGTAAATATGATAAATCAAAAAAAGTTCTTCTGAAAATTATAGAATTAGCCTCCGAATTAAATATCCGGCTTTTTGCAGAGGGCGTAGAAACCCCAAGGGAAGTCGATTTATTAACAAATCTGGGCTGCAGTTATTTCCAAGGATTTTTATTCTACCCCCCCATGGAAGTTAAGAACTTAATAAAAGTGCTGCATTCAACCAATTCCTAAAAAATTATCCCGCCTTTATTCACAGGAATATTTTCTATTCTATATTTTACATCTGCCATATGATATAATCTGTTATATTATATTTCTATGAATCAGGAAGGGTTTTATATGAAACGTTTATTCTTATTAATACTATTACTGATATCTCTATCATTATCAGCCCAGGATGCCCGCCGGATTGCTCTGCTAAACCTGGATAATGTGAATGGGGATCCTCAATATGATTATCTGGAGGGTATGATACGGGGAGTTCTGTTGTTTGATTTGGGCTCTCAGAGTGATATTCAGCTGGTGGTACGCTCAGAACTTAACGGAATATTGGCCGAACAGCAGCTTGCATTGTCCGGATTGGTACAGGACGAAGCAATAGAACTGGGACAGTTATTATCGGCGGACTATCTAATCAGCGGAGAGTATATATTTCTCGGCGATGAAACCATGGTCAATCTATCTCTAATCGATGTTAAAACCGGTGTAAGTTCAGCCTACCGAGCCAGAGGATCTTTGGAAAATTTCATCCATGGCCTTGCAGAAGAACTAATTCTAGATATCACAGGCCGAGAAATCAGCCTTCAAGGCTCCGATGGAGAGCGCTCCATCATATCTCTTCGGGATGAAACTCCGGGAAGTTTGGCCTTTTTCACAATACTCCAACAGGCAGAAATTTATATCGATGGAAATTTTGTCGGCTATAGCACAGGAAACAGACAAGACCCATTTATCATGGAAGATTTATCTCCAGGGCCCCATAGTATTGCGCTGCATCTTTCTGGCTTTGGAGTTGTTAATAAACCGGAATATACCTTTCATCAATACGAAGAAGAATTTACCATAGAATCGGGAAAAAAGCTTACCCTGCGACCGGAGATTCACAGTGCAAATCACTTTATCTCGGAAGATAAAACTCTCTTTTCTGAATGGTGGCGTTATAGTCAACTCGAAACAAATGAAACAGTGGAATTAAATGTCCCCATTGAGTTCACCAATCGCTCGGGCGAAGAGCAACGCGGCCTTCTTTCGGGAACTTTTTTTAACGGAGAACCGGGAAAAAACTTAGATCTAGTATTAAATTATAATGATGTCAATTATCCTTTAGTTATGCATAATTCCGAAAACAGCTACAAAAAAGTGGAAGAATCCTTTGGAGATATCGATGTAATATTAGAATACAGTAATACAAGAATTTCCATAAAGGTTAATCGTAATGATATTTGGGCAGGAATGTTTAATCAAAACTAGGAGTTAATTTGGAGAAACATCAAAATATATATCAATCAGCCATGGAACTTTTTTTACAGTTTGGGCTTCAAAAGGTAAATGTACAAGAAATTGCCGATGCCGCCGGAGTCAGTAAAAAAACTCTATACAATCATTTTGACGGAAAGGAAGATATCTTTTTCCGAACCATAGAATGGCATATTAAAGAAATGCTAAAATTCTACAACGACCTTCTGGCAGACCAGGATATAACCTTGACGGAAAAACTGGTAAGGGCGATTCAATATGGTGCCAATGAATTCTCCTTTAAACAGAGCCAACTGTCTTCGGATATGAGCCGCTTCAATCCATACCTTAAGGAAAAACCTCTAAACTATATACGAAGAAATATACGCAAGGCCATTGCAGGGCTTATCGATATAGCCAAGGAGGAGGGACTCTGTCGAACCGATTATTCCACCGATAAACTGGTTTATGTAATACTGACAATGATCAATGGACTGCTCAGTTGGGAAGACCTGGATGAACCGGGGATTAGGATTCCTGAACTGTTCCAGGCTTCAATAACCCTAATCCTGGACAGTCTACTCACAGATCAAGGGCGGGCCATGCTGCCCATGGAAGAACTTACTCAGCACGGACTGGGTCAATAAAATTTCTAGCCCGCACGAATTTCATATTTTACACTTTAATTGCGCAAATAGTGTACTTTTTTATTGACACCCATTGTCTATGAGCTTATATTTACAGCATGAAAACCCTTTATGGTTATGTAAATGGAGTTTATTTTGAATAAGATTTTCCGTTTCCCCCTTATTAATGTACTGATAATTTTTGGGATTACCCTTTTTTTTGCTTTTCAACTTCCCGATCTTTACCTGGATAACGAAGTGATGAATTTCGTCCCTCAGGATGATCCCGCGCTGGTTTCTCTGGAAGAAGTACAGGACCAATACGGCAGCGCTCTGATAATGGTTCTTCTGGTGCGAAATCCCTATGCCAGCCTGCTGAGTCAGCAGGGCTTGGATGTAATTGAAGAAATGACCCTTGCCCTGGAAGATCTTGATGGCCTGGAGAAGATTCAATCTCTCAGCAATACAGATTTTATCGACGGGGAGGGAGGAACGTTGCGGGTATCCTCCTTAAGCAGGGACGGCATGGACAACCCCCTCAGCCCAGAGGAAGTTGGACGAAGAATTAACAGCTGGGACATGTACGACAATCTTCTAATCTCAGAAGACCTTCATTCAACTCAAATTGGTTTAACTATTAAAAATGGCCTGAAAACAGAAGAACGGGAAGAACTTTACAATCAAATAGAACAGATAGCCCAGGATAATATACCACAGGGGTACAGCTTCAATCTTGCGGGCCTCACGGCAATCACTACTCAGATAAGTAAAAATATGCGTCAGGATTTAGTAGTATTAATACCCTTTGTTTCTATTTTAGTTCTACTGATTCTTTACCTTTCCTTCCGCCGTATTGGAGGAGTACTGTTACCCATCTTAAACGTAGTGGTAAGTACCATTTGGACACTGGGGATTATGGCATTAACCCATGTTCCCTTATCCATATTAGGTTCTATCATTCCTGTGTTGATGATAGCCGTGGGTAGTGCCTACGGGATTCATCTGGTTAGCCATTTCTACGATGAGATGGAACGATCCGACAAGGATGATAAAGAAACGAAAAGGCATCTGGTATTTCATACCGTAAAGGTGGTAGGAATTCCGGTTATTATGGCTGGGTTAACCACCATGGCGGGTTTTGGTGCATTGGCGGTAAGTTCTGTTATACCCATGAAAATTTTCGGAATTTTCACAGCCTTTGGCGTAGGCTCTGCCTTGATTGTAGCCTTAACTCTGATACCAAGCCTTTTATTACTTCACCCGGTAAAAAAACGCAAACAAAATGAGAAAACAAAAGAGCTACCACTATTGAACAGCCTAATTGCTTTATCCACAAAAAAGCAGGGACTTCTAGTGATTATTACCCTGATCCTTTTTGCCTCGGCCATCTATTTCACCCCCCGGGTAAAACAGGATAACAATTTAATAGCCTACTTCAAGGAGGGCACTGCAATAAGAGAAGCCGACGAATTCATAAATCGACATTTCGCAGGAACCACCAATTTTAACATAATAATTAAAGGCCAGGATAAGGGCGATTTAAACAATCCGGAAATTCTTCAATTCATGGATCAATACAAATCGTGGATCACCTCCACCTATCCGGAAGTAAAGAAGGTTATTTCCTACAGTGATTTTGTTAAGAGAATCAATCAGGTACTGCATCAGGATACTCCCGGCCGTTTCACCCTAAATGGGATCAACCAAAGCCCAGCCCTTACCGACAACGTCAATTTGAACCAATCTTCCGATTGGGACAATGGCAGCGTTGAGACTCAGGATTCCGATTGGGGCAGTGATTGGGGCGATAGCCAGGAATCCGATTGGAGCAGCGACTGGGGAGGTAGCCAGGATTCCGATTGGAGCGGTGAAAATGGAGAAGCCCAGGATTCCAGCTGGTCCGATGATTCCAGCAGCAGCGATCTGCAAGAAAACCAAGACGCGGCTTTTCCCCAGGAGGAGACAGAACAAACTGCCCGGGAAACCCCACCCTTAGCGATTGAAGCCTCCCCTTTAATGGACAGCCTGTGGCAAGCCTACCTGGGGAATCCCCAGAATTTTATGGTAGAACTGGCACGGCTTACCAATCACCAGGGAATGGACTACTATGAAATACCTTTAGATCCTCAGAAGTACGGACAGCAGACAGAAGAAGATCTGGCTAATTTAATATCCCAGTACCTGTTGCTCTATTCAGGGAATCTTAGCAACTGGTCCGATGAAGCCATCGAACCCACCCAGGCAAAAATGACGGCCCAGCTATCCACGGACAGCAGCCTTTTCACAGACCAGCTGGTACCTGATCTGCAGCGCTATGCGGACCTCCATTTACCCCAGGGTTATACCATAGATTTTGTGGGAACCGCCCTGGTACAGGGTTCTCTGACAAAGCTGATCGTAAAATCAGCGGTGATGAGCATATTACTTTCCATTGTTCTTGTGTTTTTAATCCTCAGCGTTACTTATAAATCCATCTGGGCAGGATTAATGGGAATTGTACCCCTAAGCCTTACCGTTATGGTAAATTTTGGCCTAATGGGTCTGACCGGTATAAAACTAGATATCAGTACAGCCATGGTTGGAAGTATTGCCATAGGTATCGGAATCGATTATACCATTCACTTTTTGTCCAGCTACGGCCATCATTTCCAGAAAGATCGATCCCCCAGAGAGATTACCCATCTGGCCATGCATTCCAGCGGAAAAGCGATTATCTACAATGCTCTATCGGTGGCGGCCGGTTTTGCCGTTCTTCTGTTCAGCCGTTTTAATCCTCTGATGTATTTTGGAGGCCTGATAGTTATGACCATGGCAATATCGTCCCTTTCTGCCCTAACCCTATTACCCCTGATGCTCAACCATTTTAGACCCAAATTTCTAATAAAATTACACGAAGGCAAATTAGCCAAGGAGAGAGAATAATGAAAAAGAGAATCTTACTTTTAACACTTCTGACAACAGTAAGCCTTATGTTGACCGCCCAGGATGCCTATGAAATTGTGAAACGGCAAAGTGAACAGGACAGTCCAAGAACCACCCACGCATTGCTTCAGATGGTCTTAACCGACCAGAGGGGGCAGCAGAATGAGCGGGTAATCGAACAGTGGTCCGCCGTGGACAATCAAGGAGAAACCCACAGTGTTATGGTATTTCAAAGCCCCGCTTCAGTTAAGGATACACGATTTTTAACCAAGGAAAATCTGGACAGAGATAATGACCAGTGGATATTTCTACCGGCATTAAATCAGGTAAGACGTATTGCCGGAAGTGAGGGTGACAGTAGTTTCATGGGCAGTGAATTTACCTATCAAGATATGAATGACCGGGAGTTGGATGACTATAGCTATAATTATCTTGGCCAGGAGACCATAAACGGTGAGCAGTGTTATAAAATAGAAGCTCTGCCCAATGCAGACACAGAAAGTTCCTATGATCATAGTATTTTATGGATAACTGTTGATGAAAGTATTAATATAATCTTAAGGATCGAAATATATTCTTCT
>JAQICO010000460.1 GCA_027858495.1 Spirochaetaceae bacterium | reverse complement strand
AATTGAACGTTCCGTTCTTATCATCGGCGAAAGGGGATCGGGGAAAGAGATTGCAGCAAGTCGGCTTCATTATCTTTCTAAACGTTGGGACGGGCCACTTGTTACTCTTAATTGTGCGGCATTAACTCCATCGTTGATAGAATCTGAATTATTTGGCCATGAAGCTGGTGCATATACAGGGGCATCCATTCGTAGAAAAGGAAGATTTGAAGAGGCCCATGGAGGCACTCTCTTCCTCGATGAGATTGGTATAATCCCTCTTGAAGTTCAGGAAAAAATATTACGTGTTGTTGAATATGGACGGTTCGAAAGGGTGGGCAGTTCAAAATCTGTTGAAGTGGATGTACGCATTCTCGGTGCTACAAATGCTGATTTAACCACCCTGAGTAATCAAGGAAAATTTAAAAAAGACCTGCTTGACCGATTATCCTTTGAAGTTTTATTTCTACCTCCTTTGAGGTATAGAGAAAAGGACATTCAAATCTTGGCCCATTATTTTGCCAATAAAATGGCCATGGAAATGGGAATTAAAGATACAGTGAGTTTTAATGAAGAAGTTATTGGACAACTGATCGAATATTCATGGCCAGGAAATGTTAGAGAACTTAAAAATGTGGTTGAGAGAGCTGTATACAGCAGTGATGATTACCCAATAAGAGGAATTAGAATTGATCCCTTTGAAAATCCCTATTCGGCAGAGGGACATCATTTGACACCTGTAGATTCAAAAAAGTCATTGGGTGATTTCAAAGATGCAATTAGAGAATATGAATTGGATTATCTCAAAAGAGCATTGGAAGACGCAAAATTTAATCAAAAAAAAGCTGCAAGTCTTTTAAACCTGAGTTATGACCAATTCAGGGGATTATATAGAAAATATAAAGAGGAAATAGAATAGGGGGATTTGGTGCAAAAAATTCTGATCATTGGTAATGGCGGTAGGGAGCATGCAATTGCTGCTGCCTTAGATGCTGATAATAGAGTCGGGCAAATCTTTTGCTCCCCGGGTAATGGTGGAACAGCCCGATTGAATAAGGCTGAAAATATTCCATTCCATTCACTGGAGCAACTTGCTGATTTTGCTAAAGAAAAAAACATAGATCTTGTTATTCCCGGGGCGGAGGTATATCTCTGTGATGGAGCAGTGGATCTATTTTCATCTAGAGGAATAAAGTCCTTTGGGCCGGATAAAAAAGCAGCTCGTTTAGAGGGTTCCAAAGCATTTGCAAAGGATTTCATGGATAAATATTCCATAAAAACAGCAAAATACATACGATATACTAATGTGGATCTAGCTTTGAAATCTCTGGAGGATTGGAATTACCCTTTGGTTATTAAAGCAGATGGTTTAGCCGCCGGTAAAGGTGTAATTATCTGTCAGTGTAAAACAGATGCAGAAGAAGCTATCAGAGACATCATGGTAGATAAACAATTTGGTGATGCGGGATCTGAAATCGTAATTGAAGAATTTCTCGAAGGTAAGGAAGCATCGATACTCTCTTTTTTTGATGGTAATAATATTATTCCTCTTAAATCTGCCAAGGATCATAAAAAAATCTTAGAAGGTGAAAGAGGATTGAACACCGGCGGTATGGGCGTTATATCTCCTAATCCCTGGTTTGATAATAATCGGATGGTGGAATTTAAAAGAGATATATTAGAACCGACATTAAGAGGCTTAAAGGCCGAAGGTTTAATATTTCCCGGTATTATCTTTTTTGGTTTAATGATGAATGAAAATGGTGTATTTCTTTTAGAATATAATCTTAGGTTTGGAGATCCAGAAATACAAACTTTAATGCCCATGTTAAAAACTCCCTTGCTGGATTTGATTGAAAGCTCCATGACTGGAACCCTGGATGAAGACGTAATAGAATGGCATGACGGTCATAGTTGTTGTGTGATTTTAGCTTCAGGGGGATATCCAGAGACATATAAGAAGGGGTATAGCATTTCTGGTATGGACAATGTTGATGGACATGTCTATTTAGCAGGAGCTGAAAAAGTTGATAACAGATTATTAACCTCAGGAGGAAGAGTCTTAGCTGTGGTATGTCTTGGGGATAATCCAGAAGAGGCGAGAACAAAGACCTACAATGAGATAAAAAAAATCCACTTCGATGATAAATATTATCGAAGTGATATAGGGCTTTAATCTTCCTGTGAAAGAACCATTCTGTATTTTTCAGGATCCGCTTGGAAGCCTATAACAGGCTTCCTTTCACTGGCTCTTTCTTGGGCATGTCTTGCTTCAATCATCAATTGATCTGCATCTAAGAGTCTATTGTTTCTTGAAGAAACACCAATCCTAAGATTCCCATTCAATTTTTGAGTTAAATTATCTAAGGTTAGCAACCAATCCTCAAGAAGTGTATCCCTGCGTACAATGGAAATACCTTGATCACCCCATTGGAAATTCAAATCTTTATTACCAAATTCTTCTTTCAAGTTAGAGGCTAGTTCCTTCAAACCAATCTCGCTTCCTTCCGCTAATTGAATATAAGTTAATACTAGGTTATCATTATCATTGGTTGATCGATCTAATTCTTCTTCTAATCGTTCCTGCATAAAGGATTCTTTACTTAAACCTGATTTTTCATCGTATAAACTAACATCAGAATCTTTTTCATCTTCAGAAGTCTCATCGCTTGGCAGATCAAAATCCATATCCTCAGCATTGTCTTCTTCTGGTAAATCAAATGCCATATCATCTTCAGAAGTCTCATCGCTTGGCAGATCAAAATCCATATCCTCAGCATTGTCTTCTTCTGGTAAATCTATGGCCATATCATCTTCAGAAGTCTCATCGCTTGGCAGATCAAAATCCATATCCTCAGCATTGTCTTCTTCTGGTAAATCTATGGCCACAT
>JAQICO010000422.1 GCA_027858495.1 Spirochaetaceae bacterium | reverse complement strand
GCTCGGGCTCAACCACTACCGGCTCGGGCTCAACCACCACCGGTTCAGTTTCGACCACCACCGGTTCAGTTTCGACCACCACCGGTTCAGTTTCGACCACCACCGGTTCAGTTTCGACCACTACAGGTTCTGGCTCAACCACTACACGTTCTGGCTCAACCACTACAGGTTCTGGCTCAACCACCACAGGTTCTGGCTCAACCACCACAGGTTCTGGTTCTACTACTACAGGTTCGGGTTCAACTACCACCGGTTCGGGCCTGCCCGCTACAGCTGCGGGTTCCTCCGCAGATGTTACGGGTTCAACCATTGGTTGTTCCTGGGGAATATCCAGCTCTTCTACATTTATCTCTTCAATTTCCACACTTTGAAAGCTAAGCATACTGGATAGTCCGCCGGAACGGGGAGCAGCTCTTCCTTCTGTCTGTGTCGGACTGGTTTCAGTTGTATCTTCTACTTGAGACTCAACGGGATCCGCGGTTAATTGACGTTGTACAGCCAGAGGAGCTTCAGGCTCAGATGCAGGTTCTTCTACAGGAACGTCCTGAACTACTGGTACTGCTTGTTGAGCCTCGGGTTCACCCGTTGACTCTTGCCTGAGAGCTGCGGGTTCGCCCGTGGACTCTTGCTCTGGTATCTCCAGAGCAACCGGCTCTGCCGGAAGAGTCTCGGGTTGAGCTTGGGCTACTTGAACGGGCTCTGGTTCGGGTGCGGGTTCTTCCACTGGAACTTCTTGAACCGCTGGTTCTGCTTGTGCTGCCTCGGGTTCACCCGTTGACTCTTGCACTGGTATCTCCAGTGCAACCGGCTCTGCCGGAATAGCTTCGGGTTCGCCCGCCGGCTCTTGCTCTGGTATCTCCAGAGCAACCGGCTCTGCCGGAAGAGCCTCGGGTTCGACCGCCGGCTGTTGCTCTGGTACCTCCAACGCAACAGGCTCCGGCTGGATAGTCTCGGGTTCGCCCGCCAGCTCTTGCTCTGGTACTTCCAGAGCAACCGGCTCTGCCGGAAGAGCGGCGGGTTGAATTTCATCAGATTCCACACTCCAAATAGTGGTGGATAAACGGTCAGACAAGGACCATGCTCTTCCTTGAGTTTCAAAGAAGGAGGCTAAATATCCATATTCTCTGGCAAGGGAACTATCCACTTGCAATAATTGGCTGTAAAAATAATCCGTATAGGCGAAATTTTCCAGCTCATAATAACTTCGGGACATGCCCAATAATCCAAGAGCATTTTTGGGTTCCATCAAAAGAGACTGTTGGTACCAATAAAGGGCTTCCTGATATTTACCTTCCATGAAGGACAGGTTTCCCATGTTTATCCAGCTATATTTATACTGCCCGTCCACTCCCCTCTGAAATTCAGCTCTGGCCTGGTCAATCATACCGTATTTACCAAGCAGGGCTCCCAGTTCATTTCGTTTTCTGGGAGTGTCTTGAGCAAGAATAGCCTCTTGATAGGATTCTATCTGCGGTGCAATTTCTTTTTGCACGTAGATATCTAAAGAATGGTCAAAGGCCAGGGCCATTTTTTCTTCCTCGGGCAATCTAAACCGTGAGGCTGCTCCGGGCACACTTACCGGCTGATAGATCTTCCAGGAATCGTGGGTTGGAAAAATATTGGCTTCCCCCCGGCCATGGGCATCGCTCCACTCTTTTGCACCGATTCTCCAAGCCTTGGAAAATCCTTCCTGAGTCAGAGTGGTTTCCAGAGGAACCCAGGCCATGCCGTTGTGATAAACCAGCAACTCAGGGGCATAGAAGTTATTTTTAGCTTCCTCTTCGGTCATGCCCAGAGAAAAAGCCATAAAGATGTGCCCTGGGATGGTGATAAAGGCGGTCTCTACACCGATGGCCTCTAAAAGAGAACAGAAAAGTATAGAGAGGTCATCGCAGTCCCCTCCTCTATACATCAATGTCTGGTAGGGGAACTGCAAAAAGTCAATAACCTCGGTAGATTCTGACATTTCAGAATAGGCGCTGCTGGGGTCAATGATATAGTTCAATCCGAAGACATTTATTCCCTCGAACATTCCCATGGCATATTGAATGTTTTTATTGATACCCTGTCGAAAATGGTCCCGTACCACGGAAGATACATATTTAGCAAACCATAAAGCCGCTGGATCTTTGGAAGACACAAAGGCAGCAGCCCGGCGGTCATCCACCCAGGACATGGCATTTCGATGCTGCACCGGCAAGCTAATGGGGATTTCCACTTTTCGGGTTGCTCCTAGAGTACTGTACTCTACAATAGCCGTAGCTTCAGCCTGAACCTTTTCTGTTAAGTCCAGCATGGATTCATCAAAGAGAGCCCTAAGGGAAACTTGAAATGTTTCTCCGGCTTCAAGGGAATCTATGGTTTCGCAGAGGGTGGGCTGAGTCATAAACTGTTCTAAATAAAAGGAGGTTTTTATATCTCTGATTTCATTATTCTCATTGTTCTGAATACTGATATTGGCAAAATAGTTATCGTCATACCAGGAATAAAAAACCGGAAAAACAGGATCCTGTTCCAGGGTTTCCAGATGGATTCTGGAAGGTTTATTTATTCCTTCGGTTAAATTAATTTTTATTCCCAGCCCTACCGACGCGGCACTCATCAGGGGCTCCGGGGTGCTGGCATAGTACTTGAATCCGCCCTGGACAAAGAATGATATGGCCGGAGAAAAATGATACTCTGCCGAGGCTCCGATTCCTGCAGAAATACCCGAGGCACTGCTAACGGAGGCAGAATTGTCGCTAGATCTATCCACATTATATAGGCCCAGACTTAACTGTGTCCCCAGGGAAAAACGGTCTTGGATTCGCCAGTTCAGCTCCCCTCCAAGACTCACATCAATCATATTTGAAGAATTAATATTGGAGGAAGGAAGACTCATATAGTCACCCTGAAAGAACAGACCCGCCGAGGGCTTAAAATGATAATCCACCGTTACACTGCCCCCAGGGCCCGATTGAAAGGTGGGGGAATTGATAGGAATAAAATAGGCAGGCATGCTGCGTACCGAAATGGAGGAATCCCCCGAAAGAGGAGCCAGGCTTAGAAAACCCACCAGAATACAAACAGGAAGAAACTTAGACCTTCCTCCCAGCTTAGTCATCAGGAGTAGTCTAATCTGTTTATTCTTCCAAATGGCCACCGAAGGCCTCCTATTGCAACAATTCAGCAAGGGCACGGTTTAAACCGCTTATTGCACCTTGGCTATCGGGGTTTAGCTCCAAAGCCTGCTGATACATCTGCTTAGCCTGTTCATAGTCTCTTTGCAGCATGGCAATATTCCCCAGATTTACCAGGGCAGTACTGGACCCCAAAGCGGCCGCTTTCTGAAGCTCCGATTTAGCTTCATCGTACATACCAGCCCTTACATAGAGCAGACCAAGTTGATTATATAAACTGCGGGACCCGCCAGTTTGTCGTAACTCGTCCTGAAGAGCAGAAATCCTCGGTCCGAATTCTGCTGTGATATAACGCATTAAATCGGTCTCCACCGTACGGATAACCCTTTCTTCCAGAGGTTTTTGAAATTGTGCCTCTGTACCAGAAACTCCAGTGGGAGGATACTGCTGCCAGGCATCCTTCAGAGTTATAAAATCCACGGGATCACCCCGATCTATGGCGAAGGTCAGGGAATCCACGGCGGAGTACCAGCTATTGATAAATCCTTCCCTTAGCGATGCCAAGGAAAGAGGTAACCAGAACTGATCTCCTATATAGAGAACCAAGTTCGTGTCATAAAAGAGAGATTCCATCTGCTGATAGGTCATGTCCAGAGAAAAGGCCACAATAAAATCATCTTCCAGGGGGATAAGAGCCGTTTCTATACCCACCGATTCCAGGGAACCGGCCAGAAGCAATCCCAAATCATCGTAATCACCCGAATGATAGGCCAGGGTCTGATAGGGATATTGAATATAATCCAAGGCGGAAGGATCCAAATGGGTTTCGGTATAGGCGGTGGTTTCGTCGGCCGAATAGATAATGCCCCCCACTTTCAGCCCTTCCAGCAGATACATGGCAAACTGCATATTCCGGTTCAAACCGCTGCGCAGCTGATTTCGGGCAATGCCCACCATATACTTGGAAAAGTCCAAAACCTCTGGGGAGTTGGGAGAAACATAGGATGCCAGCATGGCAGGATCATTCCAGCGGAAATTATTTCTGTTATGTGTATCTATAACCAAGGACTGGCTTGTATTTCTTACAGATCCTAAAAGCTGATATTGAATAAGCAGTTCTCCGGGTATTTTACCGGTTTCTGTAAAGTTTTGAATCAGCGGGGAAAAATCCGCATAGAGGGGAAGTTCCAGGCTTTGGAATTTATAAAGAAGATCGGTTGTTCCGCATAGGATTTCTGCGGAGGTATAATTACCCGCCCGAAATTTTATAGAGACATCGGTTATCTCGGCGGATTCCTGATTTTCAATTTGTATAGTACCGATGGGATTATCTCGATATAGCCCCGCAGTCAAAGGAAAAACCGGTTCGGGCTGCTGAAAATCCACCTGCAAATTTCCCTGGGATTTTCGGGTATCCAGCAAGTAATGTATAGAAAGCCCTGCAATAAACCCTTGGTAATAGAGTTCGGATTCGAGATACAAATCTATAAAACCAACCCCGCCGGAAAACATTAAACTGGGAGAGTACCTGTAACCGGCTTCAACATAGGCCTTCAACCAAAAATTGGAATAAGCCACCAACCTGTTATTAAATTGGTAAACACCCCCCGATGCAGAGCCTTGTATCTTTAATCGGGAAGTGGGATAGTAAAAAGCACTGGCTCTTAGTCCGGTGGTGATAAATCCTGTATAATTGGTTGTATTATTAAGAGGAGCTACATAATAACCGAATTCTCCGCCAAGGCTAACGAAACGGCCAAGGGAGACAGCGGCGGAAAGATTGGTCCCCACACTTGGTGACCAGTGCTTTTTAGAATATTCACCCCTGGGGATCACTGCCAGGGGACTCATATCAAAATGCAACTCAAAGGCGAACAGGCCCAATGCAGGAAATAAAAAGAGCAAAATAAATTGAATAAACCTCTGAGGTTTCACGTTTTCTCCAAGAACAAAAGCCACTTCTTTCCACACTTAGCAGCCATCATACAAATCACATTACTTAAATGAATAATATTAACCTAATCAAGGAGTCTTATACATCTTTATTATAGCACAAAATTATTACTAGGCATAGGTTTATTGAAGATTAGGTGAATTATTTATGTAGTTCCAAGTATTGCATGACCAATTTCTCCTTGACGGTTGGCATAGGGAAGACTCAGGTTACCGAAGTCATGGCCCCTTCCCTTGTTAAAGGTTCCGAAGTACACGTATTGATATTCCCTGTAAGAATGATCGTCCTTCCAATTCAGCCTGACGCCGTTGAACTGTTCTTTCCAGTGGTCAGGCAGATTGAAATAGGGCGTCAAAGAGTTTTCCTGTAGCTGTCCGTCGGTTTTCAGGTAGATAAAGAAATGCTGTTCCTGTCCCCCATCCACCGAGGCGGGTATCCCCTGGACATAGCCGCTACTGAAGGGGCGGACCCCTATCAGGTCTTCCGCTGGGTTATGTGCCAGGGGCGTAATGGGTGATAACACGGGGTTCCGGCTTACATCGTTTAATGGCGACCCTACTATTAGAAATAAATTACCCTGCTCGCTCGCTTGCTTCCTTTCCCTTATCTCCTTGATCCCTGTGATCCATTGAATAACCGTCAATCTATTGAAAAACCCACCCAACAAGTAGTATAAACATGAAGTATAAAAATAAAAAAATGACTTTAAATACCGGGAGACAAGATATGGCATTGATTGATAAAGCGCTGGTAAAAACCGACGACCTGCCCATTAGACATGCAGGCCAAGTACATTCAGGCAAGGTTCGTTCTGTATACTGGCTCAGCGAAGAGGATAATAAACGCCTATGCCGCCAATATGGTCTGGAAAAAGAAGAACTGGCGGTTATGGTTATCAGCGACCGTATTTCCGCCTATGAATGTATATGGCAAAGCGAGGGCGGTCTCAAGGGGATTCCCGGCAAGGGAGCTGCCCTCAATACAATTGCCCGATACTGGTTTACCCTCTTCGAAAAAGAGGGTCTGGCCGGAAACCATATTGTAGATGTGCCCCATCCCCTGGTATGGGTGGTACGAAAGGCCCGCCCTGTGATGGTTGAAGCCATCGCCCGACAGTACATAACCGGAAGCATGTGGCGCTCCTATGAAAAGGGAGATCGCAAAATATGCGGTATCACCCTACCGGAGGGTTTGAAAAAGAATCAGAAATTGGATGAACTGCTAATAACTCCCTCAACCAAGGGCATCGTCAGCGGTGTAAAAGGAATTCCTGAGATCGATGACGTGAATATCTCCCGTGATCAGATTCTGGGTAATCTCGATGTATTCAACTTCCGAAATACAGAAGATGTGGCGGTCTATGAAAAGCTTCTTACCGAGGGATTTAATGTAATTTCCCGTGAGCTGAACAAAATCGGAAAAGTCTTTGTGGATACAAAGTTTGAGTTCGGTTTTATCGGAGAAGGCGATAATACTAAGATGATTTATATTGATGAGATCGGAACTCCCGACTCTTCCCGATACTGGGATAAAGCCCTCTATGAAAAGGGAGAAATAAGAGAAGAGTCCAAGGAATTCTTCCGGGAAATGCTTCAGGCCAGTGTACCGGACAAAGATGTTCTACTGAATAAAGACCGGATGGAAGAACGAAAAGCTCTTGCCGATACATTCCGTCTGAAGGATGAACAAATGATGGAAGTAGGCCGGCTCTATATTGATTTGGCAGAAAAAATCACCGGTGCAATACTGGCTTTGACTGATTTTCCAAAGCAGGAAATCACAGAATCACGGGAGAAACTCGGTCTGATATATTAATATTCTAAAATTTTTAAAGAATCAGATATTATTCAAGGGAAAGGTACGGATTTAAAAATAGGCGTTCCTACCGATCACGAATAAACCTGCATCCCCCTCCACAGTTTTCATATTTTTCACAGCTGGGGCAGCTCCCCCTAAAATCATCCTCTCTGAAATTTAAAACAGCAGCCATAGTACTAAGCGCCTGAAAATCCCTATCAAAAAGACTTCCCAGGATCTCGGGATTTTGTTCGCAGATTCTTAAATTTCCCATTGGATCGATGACCCACTTTTTCACTCCGCAGACACAGCTTCCAAAATTTAAACTGGGAAAATTCTTATGGGGAATAAGGCAGTTTTCCAGGGGCAGTGAAATATTGATAGGGTAATGATATTGGGCAGATTTGTTTTCTACCATTTCTAGAAGATTTAGAAGATCTATTTTTTCAACCTGCAATAATTCTCTGTTTCCCTCTCCTATTCCACTGGGAGTAAAGCGGTTCAATGACAGATGATCCACCGAAAAGGCAAAACTGAAATCTATAACCCGAGCAATGGATTCAAGGTTCAGCTTTGAAATAATGGTGGAGATGGTCAAAACGGCAGGACTTTTCTTAATGTATGTAATAGCTTTTTTTATGCTACCTAAATCCCTATTACCCGTTAATTTGTAATGGATTTCCTCATCCAGGGTATCCAGAGAAACATCGAAGTAGGAGACTCCCGATGTAACAAGTCTTGAAACCACCTCTTCGGTTAATAGAGACCCATTGCTGGCAATGCCGGTTTTTATTCCCTTATTCTTAAAATATGAAATGACATTAAAAAGATCTTTATGTAAAAGAGGTTCACCTCCGGCAATGGTTATAGAGTCAATGTTATTTGTGGAAGTTATTTTATCAAATAATTTCTCGATCCTTGTTAAATTAAGCTGCTTTTCTGGGTTCTCAGTATTGTCTCTACAGCCATTATAACAGTATATACATTCAAAATTACACGAGGGGGTTATCTCAAATACAAAGAAGGGATCCGTGTCTGATTGAGTCATCGAACTAATCCGGGGTGACTAAATCTTCAATGAGGGGCCGCAAGGTATCAATTGCATTATTTATTTTATCAATATCATTGAGAATTTCTCTATTCTTACTATCAATATTTCCGTTGGGGAATTGACTTTCAAGGTATTCATTGAACCATGCGATATGGGCTTCTACACTATTATCTGAGGATAGTTCCATGGAGTAATAATCATAATGGTAGTCAGAATCGAGCAATATGGCCGACATAACCAGAGTATTATGCAGTTCCTGGATTATGCTCTCCAAGGCGGTATTCAATTCCACTTCATCGATTAATTCGTCATTGTACAATTCTGCCAGCCCATCGATCTTCAGCTCCAGCTGATCCTGGGATTCAACTTTATGGTTATAGATGGGCGGCGGGGCCAAACGGGTGAGATACATAAGATTATTCTCAAATAAAAAGCTGATGCGCAGTGAACATATACGCCCTAGTAATTCCATTTCATAATCACTGAGCAGTTCAAGCTCTTTCAGTTTATTCAGATGCTGATCCAGACGTAAATTTAACTCATCCACCTTCTCTCTATTGGGATTTAAGAATAACTGATAGCTTTGAGATTCAATCGTTTCACCGTCTTGAATATAGCTAGTATAAGGTTCAATTTTATCCAGTCTTTTCCAGAAGGTTTTAAAATTCCGCCATGAGCCGGTTTCATTTAATTGATGGATTCGTGCTGTAATAGAATCCATGTCTTCATCGGCCCTGCAGCTATGCAATGAAAAGAGAACAAAGAGGGATATTAAAAAGACTTTGTGGGTCTTGCTGTATTTTATATTAAAGCTTTTTATTCCCAGTAATATAACAATAAAGCCAATGGCCAGGGCACAGTAAAAAACAAAAGATTTAAATAATATGTCCACTCTACCCTCTCAAAGAAAGCTTACCTGCATTCTATTGAACAGTCAACTTTTTAAACAAGATCTCTTGACCTTAAGTAAAACAATACCTACCTTTTAAATTTATGATACAAGAATTAAACATCTTCGGGAAATACAATATTGCAGATTGGTTAGTAGTACTTATACTGAGCATATCCATCCTATTGAGTAGCGGACTTCTGCATTTAATAATTTTTAAAATTTTAAAGCACTCCAAAAAGAAAGATAAGTTTTTAATAACAAAGATCCAGGAAAGATTAAGAATTCCCAGTTTGCTGCTTCTAATAACCATTGCCTTAAATATTATTCTTTTGTCCTTCGTAATTGAAAATCCCTTTGTCCTAGGGATTAAGCACCTGTTTAAAAAACTTATCATTTTGGGATTCGCCTGGATATCCATCGGCTTTGTAAAGTTGGGTAAAGATTTAGTTTTAAGTCGCTACGATATTTCAGAAAAGGATAATCTGAAAGCACGAAGGGTTTATACCCAATTCAAAATAATTGAAGGGATATTGTCTTTTATC
>JAQICO010000054.1 GCA_027858495.1 Spirochaetaceae bacterium | reverse complement strand
AAAATAGAACCTATATATGTGACGAATCCTTTTTTCTCATTTATATAAGGTGGTGAAAAAACAACGAGATCACCTCTGATGGGAGAGTTTAACTGGGGGAAATTTTTATTGAGCATTTTTATATTATACCCATAAATCATGGGAGAATAGATCAAAACACTCCCCTGGTCGAGACTTGGTTCCATTGATAAGGTGTCTATTCTTATGGTTGACAATACAAATGTGAACAGAATTTGAAAAGTAAAAATGATTATTATAACTTTGAAAATAACTTTTTTTCTTTTAGCTACAGCCTGCTTCCTATCTCTGTAGGAGCGTTTGAATCTTATGGACATTATTTATTGGCTCCTGCTTGTTAAGACCTTCAACTTTTTAAAGAGAATATCATATCCGTCATTACGTTGACAAGAGATTTTTAATTAGAGAAACTGACTTCATATCATAGAATACTATTAAAAGAGCTGTATAATATGATATGAATAATTTAAGTAAGAAAATATTAGGAATTTAGAATGGGACAAAAAAAGAAAAAAACCCCGTCCAACGTACTGGGAACCAATAGAAAAGCAAGATTTAATTATTTTGTTGAAGATTCACTGGAATGCGGGATTGCCCTTAAGGGAACAGAAGTAAAATCTCTCAAATCATCACAATTTTCTTTTACTGATAGTTATGTAGAAATTGTAAAAAATGAAATGTTTTTGAATAAACTTCATATAACACCTTATAACTTTGGAAACATCAACAACCACAACCCCGATAGAAGCCGAAAACTACTGGCCCATAAAAAAGAGATTAAAAAGCTGGAAAAAAAGGTTTATGAGAATGGATATACATTAATTCCATTAATGTTTTATTTAAAGGATGGCCGTGTAAAAGTTGAAGTCGGTCTTTGTAAAGGAAAGAAAGATTATGATAAAAGGGATACTATCAAGAAAAATGACTTAAACAGAGATGCCGCTAGAAATTTTAAAAACGACTATTGACTTAGCTAATCAATATATATATTTTAATTGTAGATACTGGGGGTGCCCCGGTTTCGACTGAAGGCTGTCGGGGTGTAGACTGCAAGTAGAGCGTTAACTCTTAAAACTGTCAAAAAACATAATTGCAAACGAAGAAAACGAATCTTTTGCACTAGCAGCATAGTCTGCTAAAGGACCTTTGCTCTGCTGTTCCTAAGAGCTTAGAATCCTTAACAATAGGGACTTACTTCCAGTAAAGTTTAGGGTGCTGGAGGGACATTAATCTAAACTCAGGATAAGGGGGTCGGCGGCTTCACCTAACTTTATCCGAAAATTGTAGAAGCGGCTAAACTTGTAGATGTTTATTTCACGCCCTTTAGGACGCGGGTTCGATTCCCGCCACCTCCAAAATTTAGCCCTTTGTAAGTCGTTATATAGCAACAATTTACAAAGGGCTTTCTTTTTAATTTTAGCTGTGGTAACCTATATGTAACCAATTGGAGTTACGTTATGGGACGAGAAAGAAAGCCTTACACCCTCATACAACGAGAAATGAGCAACGGGAAGAAGATCTGGTATTACCGGACTTATGACCAGTTTGGAAAGAGAACTTCAGCTAAAACAACACATCAAACAAGCAAGACCAAAGCAGATAAATACTGCATGGAACTCTTCAAGGAAGAGATGCTCATCCCCGATTCATCCCAAACTGTTTCAATGTATGTTCAAAGGAAGAAAATTTTTCAATGGGGTGAATGTATCTACTGCATTGAGAATAGTGTAGGCCAAACATATGCAGATGATTGTCTATCTAGAATGAAGCAGCATATTATTCCAATCCTTGGTGACCTCAAGTTCACTTCTCTTACCTCTAAAACAATTGATGCTTGGCAGACGAGACTCTTAACAAATAAAGACAAATCTTTATCTGTTAAAACAGTTCGTGAGTGTAAAACGGTTTTGCGCATAATTTTAAACAGTGCTCGTTCAGATGGGTTCTTAAGTAGAGATCCTTTTGATGGAGTTAAGAAACTCCCCCGCCACCAAAGGAAAGTATTGGGAATCCTTACTATTGGAGAAGTACTGGACCTCTTTGACCCAAAGAACTACCAGAACTATTGGAAGAACCACAAGCTGTATTATACAGCAAACTTTGTAGCCTGTTTCACAGGAATGCGTCAGGGGGAGATTAGAGCCCTCACTCCAGATAAGATATTTGATAAGCATATCTACGTAAACAAGAGCTGGGGAAAGAATGGATTGGGTCCTCCTAAAACAGGAGAAACACGGAAAGTGTATATGACACCAGAAGTTAAACAAGCAATCATGAATATAATGCCTGAGCATGGATATATATTCTCTAGAGATCAAAAGAAACCGATGAGCGGTAATCGTATTTTGGATTCGCTATATAGAGCCTTAAACCAGATGGGGATTTCTGATCAATTGATTCGGGAGAGGAATATTAAGTTCCATTCCTATCGACATTGGTTAGTAACCTATTTACGAAGTAATGGGGTATCTGATCCTGAAATTACTACAATTACTGGTCAAAAGACCCCTCAGATTATTGATGATTACACCCGGTTTAATATGATTGATAATGCGAATGTTATAAGTGCATTGGATAATATTACAGGGAATCAGGAACAGATGCTTTCACTTCGATAATTCAAGAATCCATAGCACAATTTCCTTCATAACTTAATGCTGCATTCTGTAACAAAAGGGTTTATACATTACTAGACTAACCTTCTTATTTTAAAGTTACAAATGTGCCACCTATAGGTAACAATAGAGGTTTGTTGCATTGAACGCAGCAGATGGATTTCCCCTGCCCTTAGAGGCAGAGGAATTATCATTATCAGGATCGGATTATCTGCTTCAGATGATTAAAGCATTCATTTAACGCTTCACCATGTTTGCTCAATCTACCCTCATTGGCTACCCTATACAGAAACAAGGCATCTCTCATCCGGGAAGCAAGCCTGGAATTACGTGATCGCTCAGTACTGGACAGGTTCTTTCCAGAAGCCGAGACCAATGATAAGGCATTGTCGAATCCTAAAGATTCACAAAACCAGGCTATCCCTAAATCCCGGAAGAAAGTATCAGCCCAACGTAATCCTCCATCATGTCTGTGATTTTCAAGAAGCTCATCAAGGACTGACCTTTCATGCAAAGCATGCTTGCCAACTAGAACTGCATTATGAAGGAGAAACCTCTTCTCCAGGAAGCATTCGAAGATCTTCGGCAAATCATTGAAGTGTTCCTTAAGGTCTCTGATCGAAGTAAATCCCAACACCTGCTCAATTATTGGAATCCTGCGCAACTGGACTTCTAACCTAAGGAGTTTATGGGTAGGATTATCACTTTTCATTTGGATTCCCTTATCATAGACATTGATCGCCCAATCATTGGAGAGCCGGTTCTTCCAGAGATAGGATGTTTCTGCCTTTTGCATATCAGTTCGGGGAATATTGAACTGATTAAACAATTCCGCATACACCCCAAAGTCGGCATTCATCTTACCCTGTTTAAACAGGTCAATTCTTGCAATACGCCCGGCGAGAGGATCAATATCTATTCCAATACACGTCAATTTATCCTTCAGGACGGAAAGGTATGTACCAAAGTCTGAGCTGTTAATGGACCTGAGATTTACTCCATCCAGAAGCTGAGGGACCGATGTACAGACTAGAAAATGCATCTTCCCGTCTCGCCATCTCCGATATGAAATATCGAATGGATAGGCTTTATTATGACGAAAGTATGCTGATTCACCAGTGATAATACCTTTCTGCGGATCGGTCCAGAGATGAGATTCATGAACTGGAGCCCCAACATGATAACTGGCCCTGCTCGATGTAACCACCAGATCAGGATTATCCACCCTGATATTGTTTCCAAAGTCAATGTTCAGAGTATCAATCATAAGGCATCATTCTCCATGGCCATATCGAGGACAATCTTGCTTTCAGACAGGTTGTTGATCTCCACCGAGTTTAGTTTATACTGAATCAAGTCTGTAGATTCATTTCCCTGCTGAATCAAACTTCTTCTTGCCGGTATGTTATCAACCACTCCATGGTGGTTCTTAACAGTCTTTACCAGGATAGAGTGATTCTCTCGAAGCAAAGTATTGGTCCATAGAGTGATTCCGATATCAAAGAATCGAGCAAGTTCCGGAGGCTGCTCAAATACCTCTGGTCCATATTGCCCATATGGAGTACTTATGCTATCAGCTTCAGCCAGAGCACGTACTCCAGCCTTGTACAGCTCCTTCCCGTACTCACTAACACCGTTAGTAGAGATTATCTCATCTGAGCCTGTCTCATTCGTATACTGAGCTCGACTCATTATACTGTCGCTTACCTCAAGGAAATTAAATCCCAGAATCTTCATCCTTATATCATAGTTATCGATTCTTCTCTGAAGAGTGCTCTCGGTTCTCTCAGGGAGTCTGTATGTAGCCATCACAGAAACCCGTTCTCTATAGGGTTTAATGATGGATTCTATGAAAGACACAAAGCGCCGTAACCCATTATTTTGCTTTCCTTGGAAAGGAAATATCAAGTGAGCGATCTCTTCCAAACCATCCAGAGCAACAACGACTTGATCTTCGTGCTGGTGATCACTCAACCATCGGGAGAGCATCACTTTCAACTGATGCTCTTCCAACTTGGATGCAAAATGATTGATCCCGAACACTGTTAAGTCTGGGAGTACTCGGCAAATCTCATTATCTTCCGGAAGTTCATCCTTTGGTTGTGGAATATGACGATTTAGGGCATAGAAGTGCTTATATACTTCTTGAGAAAGACATCTCGTTGATATCCAGAAGACATGCAGGCGACCTACTTCCATATGTGAAGAAAGAATACTAGCCACTAAAGGTGTTTTATAACTGTTCGCCCCTCCACCAAATATGACATTCCTCCCAGGAGGGAGAAGAAGAAATCTTTCCCGACCATTGGCAATGAATAGAGATAGTCCTTCTTCCTTTGTTGATCTTCCGGGGATTTTATCTGATTCCAGTGGCTGAGTAGTAAACGGACGATCATCGGGACCGATATAATTACCAAGAACAATTTGCTCAAGCAAGTCTTCTTCCATCTGATGAATTGCACGGGAATACTCAAGTAAATCCATGCCTTCAGAGCATGTCGCTTCACGTACAATATCCTTTATCTCCTGAGAATACTTTGATGGGAAGGCACAGACTCTCCCACTGGTAATTGTTCCTTTACTGTATAAAGCCTGTAGAAACTCATAGATGTCATTGGGAAGTACATCCTTTAGCCGTGAGCCTATGAGCACTCCCAGGTTAATGCTACGACTATTCTCAGACAGCTTCTGACTGAGAATCCCTGATAAGATGATAATTAGATCTTCTCTTTCGATCATACTGGTCTCCTTCGTTTATAGTTAAATCTGGCCATTTAGCAACTCCTCTACCGCTCTTAGTTTTAGATCGCGGTAATATGTACCACTGTTGCGCCGAATCTTTTTAACACCTCTTTCACTCAGGCGCCTGGCCATGGTGTTATGGGACATGGGGTACTTCTCACCGTGAATCCGGCAATACTCTCGATAAGACTGATAAAGCTCTATGCTTTGAAGCTCCTCTCCAACTCTTCTTCTGCAGCTATGATGCAGGAAGCGCTCTAGGCTGTTGTAGTTTCTGCTGTATTCATTGAGGAGCTTTTCAATCTTCAACGGCATTTGAAGCCCGTACTTCTCCACTAAATACCATCCTTTAATGGCCCAGTTAAGTATTCCGGGAAGTTCCGACAACAATCTTTCCTTAAGCTCCGGATCGCGCTCATACTCAGGAATCTTATTGAGGAAAGGAACGACAGTAAGACGTCGTTTTATTCCGTCATCGAAGTTCTTGAATGACGGGAGATGATTCGTCGTGTTAAGGATCTTGAACCTGACGGCATACTCAAAGAACTCTCGATAGAGATAACGAACCTCAACCTTCTCTCCAGAGATAACCTGTTTAATCAGTGCCCCTGAAAGCTGCCCAGACTCTTCACCATCGTTCTCATCGATGATGGCAAGACGGTTAAACTGCAACCCCGCAAGGGCATTCCGGGTCCCCGAACCATTAAAGGTGTGAATTGTTGTTCGCCTGGCATAGGTCCCCATAAGTTCCTGGATAACTTCCACAAAGGTCGTTTTACCAGTTGCAGCAGGGCCGTAGATTATAAACATCTTCTGCAACGGATTACCCGCCGGAAGCAAATAACCAGAGATCATCTGAAGATAGAGAGCCAGAGACCTATCTCCGCCTGTTACAGATCGAATAAACCGAGACCACTCAGGGCAATCTGCTTCCTTATCAAAGTCAGTCCCCATTACTCTTGTATTCCGATCTCCTTTAAAAGAGGGATAGAAGAGACGTAACCCAAGATCATATGTTCCATTCCGGCAAGGTAGTATTGAGTTCTGGAAGTCAAACTCATGCACGGATTTACGGACAGCTGGAAGTGATCGGAATAACGCCTTTGTGTCGGCAGGATGTCGCCCTTGCCCAGATCGTAAAACAGCTC
>JAQICO010000134.1 GCA_027858495.1 Spirochaetaceae bacterium | reverse complement strand
GGATATAATATACCGCATGCGCCTGCTTACTGTACTCCATATCTTGACTGTAGCAAAGACAGCGGGTTTAATCCATCTACGGGCTCACGCCCGTAGTATTATAGAGGTCTTGAATAAAGTTACACCATTTCCTGAAAAGCCGAATTTAAAGTTTTATAAATCGTGCCCACAGAACCATCTCCTATGATTCTACCGTCCAGTGATACCACCGGCATCAATTCTGCACCTGATCCTGTAATAAATATTTCCTTGGCATTATATAAGTCATATCGCCCATAGCTTCCTTGATATAGGGTGATTCCCATGTTCTGTGCAATTTCTATAATGCAGTTACGGGTTATTCCTTCCAGTATTCCAAGATGTACTGCCGGGGTATACAAAGAACCGTTGTCATACCAAAAAATATTATCGGCGCTGCATTCTGTTACATAACCCTGAGGATTCAGCATCAAGGCCTCCATACAACCAGCCTGTTTAGCTTCCATTTTGGCCAAAATATTATTAAGATAATTGAGAGATTTTATTCTTGGATCCAGATTGTCAAATTGATTCCTGCGTGTAGCCACGGTTACCAGAGAGATACCCTGTTCATAGTATTCCCGGGGATACAATGTTATGGTATCTGCAATAATTATCACCCGGGATTCTTTACACTTTGCAGGATCCAATCCAAGGTCTCCCGTGCCCCGGGTGACCAATAAACGGACATAACCACGGTCCAAACCTTCTTTATGAACTGTCTCTAACACCAAATCGGCCAATTGTTCAATTTCATAGGGAATATTAAGCATCAGGAATTGAGCACTTTTATATAGGCGCTGCAAATGTTCTTTAAGTTTGAAGATTCTACCGTTATACACAGAGATTCCTTCAAAAATCCCATCGCCGTAGAGCAATCCATGGTCGTAAACAGGTACACAGGCCTGATCCTTTTCATAAAATCTTCCGTCCATCCAAACACTAGCCATTGGAGATCTCCTTATTATCAAACACATTCCTCAATAGAGGATAGCCATCACCGAATAAATCCTTGAAGGGACTATCCAATCGTTGAACTATTTTCATCAGGTAAATATCGTGGCGAATATAATCCTCTGCAAGAGAGGTAAAACCCATGCTTCGACTCCACGAAGCCTCTGGAGAGCCCTTTAAATCGACCAATCCCATTATTGCTACCGATGAATCTACCACCATACAGAAGGATCTACCGCCCTTTTCCTTAAACAAAGTCTCCGCAATGGGATGCTCATAGGCCATCCCCGGAAGCCCCTCCCTGGCTGGACCAAAATGCACCATGGCCAGCTTAACATCTCGATTTTCTGCTTCCTCTAAAGCATCACGACAAAAGATGGTCTCTTCCGCCCATAGAGATATTAGAATATTATCCTCGGCTGATTGAATGAGAGAATTCACCCGCTGCTGAAATTCCCCTATATCGTTAATATTCCAAACATAATCCGAAGAATTATCCTTTATTTCTTCTTGAAGAGATGTTTCCTGCTGATCCAGCTGTGAATTGGTAATACTTCGCTGATGGAATATAAATTCCCCTGGGTCCATGGGAAGGTATTTTTTTTTGCCGGCCCTTTCAATGATCTGCACCATTCCCCGTTCTTCTAAGCGGTCAAGAACACCATAGATCTTTGGATTGGGAACCTTGGACTGACGTGCCGTTTCATATGCCGTTAAGGGGTGTTTCTTAAGAAGAGCCAAATAAGCCCTGGTCTCGTATTGAGAAAATCCTAATTTCATCATCACATCTCGACTATTAACTACCATGGTAGTTATTCTATATTTTTTATTTATTTTGTCAAGTTTCTTTTCATCTTATGCTTCTTTTTTAATGAATGGGTTATTCAAAATATATAATACCCATGGTCATCTGGAATGGCCTGAAAAAAAATGAAATAATAGTTTAAAAGAGGTCAAAGAAATGGAAATTGAAGAAAAAACCATGATTCAAGAACATCCCGAAGGGAAAGGCCATGGATTTAAGATGAAAAAAAAGGCCATTCTGGTTCTGGTATCCTCGGAAAATTTTGGAAAATCCTATAATCTGGATCGGGTGGTTAACCTTTTGGGCCGAGGAAGGGAATGTGTCGTCCGGGTTAAGGATAGTGAGTGCAGCAAGGTTCATTGCAGCATCAACCGCGATGAAGAGGGTTATTTTACCATCGAAGATGAAAAATCCACCAACGGAACACTGGTTAACGGAAAAAAATTAAAAAAATCCAGGGCCCTGAATTTTGGTGATCGAATTGTGGTTGGTCATTCCATCTTTCGTTTTTTAAAAGAAGAAGCATTGTAGGGAATATTGTGATATATCAAAAAGTAGGCAAAAGCTCCATTCATCTTCCCCTATTATCGGTGGATATCTGCCAGGGAGATTTGGAAAACAAATCCTATGGCCGTTTATTATCCGAAGCAAAAGAAAGAGGTCTTATTCATTGGGACCTAACCACATCCACCGTTAAAAAAGAAATGAATGCTCTCGATCGTTGGCAGGATTTTAGAAAAAGTCTTAACCCGTCCCATGAACTATTTATTTCAGCAGGAATATCTCCTATTGAAAAAAAATTTTACCGCTCATCGGGCAAAAAGGGTGTAAAAGAACAAATTGATTATTTGCTGAAGGTTATGCAAAGAGACTATCTGGATTTGTTTTATATATCTGATACTCAGGGGGATACTCCCTCTGAAGAATCTTCCGAAGCCCTGGCCCAGGAAATACGCCAAGGCCGTATACTCTATGCTGGTTTAAGAGATTATAATACCTCGGATACCCAAGCATTGATGGATCATTTAAGCGATCGGGGTATTCCGGTACTTATGCATCGACGTCATTATTCCTTCTCCAATAGAGAGGTGGAACGTACCCTGGATCATCTTTTGGAAGTAACAGAAACAGGGCTTTCGGTTACCCAGCCATTCAAGTGGGACAAACGCCATGAATCAGGGCTAAGAACTCTGGCCAAACAACGAAGTCAAACATTGGAACAGCTTTGCCTTGCCTGGGTATTTAGGCAAAACTATGTTAACAATGTATTAATTGGATTGCACAGTGAGGAACAGCTTGAAGAATGTTGTCTAAGTTTAGATAATCTTTCCTTCGATGAAAATGAATCAGCTATAATAGAAGAACTTCTGCGGGTTTAGCTTTCTTTTATTGAATATAGACGATAGCTTCAATCTCCACATCCACATCCTTGGGCAATCGAGCTACCTCCACCGCAGCCCGGGCGGGACAATCCTCTTTGAAATATTCTCCATAGACTTGATTCATGGCTGTAAAATTTTCCATATCAGAAAGAAAGACTGTGGCCTTGACCACCTGATTCAACCCTGCACCAGCCTGCTCTGCTATGGCCTTTAAATTCTTTAAAACACGGTGGGTCTGACTCTGAATATCCCCTTGTACTAACTCTCCAGTTTGGGGATCCAGAGGAATCTGTCCGGAGATAAAAAGCAGATCCCCTGCTCTTACAGCCTGGGAATAAGGACCTATGGCCTCAGGAGCTTGGTTTGTGTGAATGATTTCTTTCATGGATTTTTTCTCCTTTTGATTTCACCATCAATGAATAATTATAAGATAAAATACCATAGTTCAGGACTATATAAAAGAATTATTAATATCCCTAAAAAGTTATCCCTAAAAAGTTAACCAGTGAAAATAAACTTTCATTGTAAATGCTTCACAAGAATAAAAGATTTCCTTATACTCACTGTATATGAGCAAGTACCCCTTTAAAGAAATAGAAGTAAAATGGCAGAAGTTCTGGGAAGAGAATAAAACCTTCAAGGTTACAGAAGATCCAACATTCCCCGTTAAGAAACGCCGTTATGTATTGGATATGTTCCCCTATCCTTCGGGAGCGGGACTTCATGTAGGCAACCCCGAAGGTTATAACGCCACGGATATTTACTGCCGTTACCTCCGGATGCAGGGATATAATGTATTACATCCCATGGGATTTGACTCCTTTGGCCTGCCAGCAGAAAACTATGCAATTAAAACAGGAACTCCCCCAAGAGAGACTACCGAAGAAAATATAGAACACTTTAGAAAACAGATTAAATCTTTAGGGTTCAGTTACGACTGGGACCGTGAGGTATCCACCCATAGTCCGGAATATTACCGTTGGACCCAGTGGATTTTCCTTCAGCTCTTTAAAAAGGGCCTGGCCTATGAATCTCAAAAGCCCATCAACTGGTGTACCCAATGCAAAACCGGTCTGGCCAACGAAGAAGTAAAGGACGGATCCTGCGACCGCTGCGGCAGTCAGGTGGAAAAGAAAGATATCCGTCAGTGGGTGTTTAAAATCACGGAATACGCCGAAGAACTGCTAGAGGATTTAGACAAGCTGGACTGGTCCGAATCCATCAAGGCCATGCAGCGGAACTGGATTGGTCGTTCAACCGGTGCGAATGTAACCTTCAGTCTTGAAAAGGGCAAAGAGACCATCGTGGTATATACCACCCGGCCGGATACACTTTTTGGTGCCAGCTATATGGTGCTTTCCCCGGAACATCCCTTGGTGGAGAAAATCACCACGGAAGAACAAAAAAATGCAGTAGAGGAATACTGTCACCAGTCCCGATTAAAATCCGACTTGGAAAGAACAGAATTATCCAAGGAAAAGACCGGTGTTTTTTCCGGATCCTATGCCATCAATCCTATGAACGGAGAAAAAATTCCACTATGGATTGCCGACTATGTATTAATTTCTTACGGTACGGGCGCCATCATGGCTGTACCGGCCCATGATACCCGGGACTGGGAATTCGCCAAGGCCTTTGATCTTCCCATCATCGAAGTTCTTCAGGGCGGCAATATAGAAGAGGAAGCCTTTACCGATGACGGTCCCCATGTCAATTCAGGTTTTTTGGACGGCATGAATAAGCAGGACGCCATCGATGCTACCATCCAATGGCTGGAAAAAAAGAAACTGGGTACCGGGGCGGTAAATTATAAATTACGCGACTGGATTTTCAGCCGTCAACGTTATTGGGGAGAACCCATTCCTCTGGTTCACTGTGAAAATTGCGGTATTGTTGCTGTTCCCGAAGAGGAACTGCCCTTAACATTGCCTAAGGTTGAAAGCTATGAACCCTCGGGCACCGGGGAATCTCCCTTGGCCAATATCCATGAATGGGTTAACTGTCTATGCCCAGAATGCGGCGGTCCCGGACTTAGGGAAACAAATACCATGCCTCAATGGGCCGGATCATGTTGGTATTATCTAAGATACTTGGATCCTCATAATAAAGAGACCTTCGTAGGCAAGAAAGCCCAGGAATACTGGATGCCTGTGGACCTTTATGTGGGTGGTGCGGAACATGCGGTATTGCATCTTCTCTATGCGCGATTTTGGCATAAAGTACTCTTCGATTTAGGAATGGTAAAGGATAAAGAACCCTTTCAACGTCTGATAAATCAGGGAATGATAACCAGCTTTGCCTACCAAAGAAAAAACAAGTCTTTGGTGCCGGTGGATGAAGTGGAAGAACGTCAAGGAAAGTACATAGAAATTGCCACAGGAGAAGAGCTGGAACAGGT
>JAQICO010000032.1 GCA_027858495.1 Spirochaetaceae bacterium | reverse complement strand
CCGTAATAGTCCAGCCTCTCCCTCAAACTCTGAAGGTTAGATGTTAACATCAGTCAAGAATCACCGTCTTATTAAGATCCACAAATTCCTCTGTGATGATTCTGGTAGCTTCGCTGATGGTTTCTCGTTGATCTTCAATGGATAGAGCTTCTTGCACCACCGCCAATTTATATAGGGGAGAACTCTTTTTAATTGGTCCTCCTGTAAAAAATGCTTCTTTACCTACGGCTAGTTCTCCATCTAGGTTAGATTCATCGGAGACGGCTTGGTCTGGAACATCCTTTCTCATTCCTATACTGGAATAAATAACCTGTCGTTTTCCATCTTCCAACGGACCTATACCAATTAGAGAACCCGAATAGGTTAAACCGAGGATTCCCCGGTGGTCTTCCTGTTCCAGGGATTCAACTTCGTCCATACCTAAATCTTTCAGCTGAGTGGTAAAGGCTTTTTCCTTTTCCATCCAGTAATCGGCCATGGAATCTCTGTTTGCTTCGCTGTCCTCAATCTTTGAGGGAGCCATCACATTCCTAAGAATATGATCCTGAATTTCCTTGTTTAATGCGTCGAATGAACCCATAATGCACCTCTCATATACTTTTTTTGTTTACCCTTTCAAGTATAACACTCGGCGGGTCAGCTTCAAGGATATCTTGGAAAAAATCGGTCTTTAAGACTTAAAAGGTACCTATTGGTATACTTAATATTTAAGTTTGTTCATATTTGCTCCATGGAAATCATTTATTCCCATATATTGGGATTTTTAATAGGTCTTGGACTTTATTTAAAAGCTCTGTTATCTTATTCACTAAGGAATGGATTATGAATAAAGATTTATACAATAAAATTACTGATTTATTATTATTTGCCGTTGGTTTTCAGCGGGGAGACAAACTGAATATCCGTGTAGACTTTGATCAAAGAGAGGTTGCTTTGGCTGTATCGGAAAAGGCTTATAAACAGGGTGCCGCCTTTGTAAAATTGGATTATTCCGATGCGGTTCTACAGGCACAGGCAATCGCCGGTACTGAAGAGAAATTTATTTTTCCAGATTACCTGCAAAGTATATACAGGGAGACCACTCAACCTGGATGGAAACTCATAGGAATTTATTCTGAAAGTGAAGCCGATGTTTTTGACGGTCTGGACACTAAGAGATCTTCCGCCTATTTTCAGGCCTTTTCGGAGAATAGAAAAGTACGGATGAAAGCCATTATGGATAATAGAATCCCCTGGACCTTAACCTACCTCCCATCAAAAACCATGGCGAAAAAAGCCTTTCCCCAGATGGAAGCGGAAAAGGCTGTTTTAAAATATTGGGAGGCGGTGATAGCCATAATGCGTCTTGATTTAGACGATCCTGTTCAATTCTGGAAAGATAAAATGATTAAAGATAAAAAGCGCAGTGATTTTATGAACAACCTTGACGCTTCTTATCTGCATTTTAAGGGACCTGGAACGGATTTCAAGGTTGGGCTAGCTAAAATGGCCCAATGGATTGGAGGATTTGATGAAACCACCGACGGTAAAACATTTATCGCCAATCTCCCAACAGATGAAATATTCACCTCTCCCGATTGGAGAAAAGCTGAAGGGCGGGTGACTTTGACAAAACCCTTTGTGATGCACCAGAATTTAGGCCCCATTCCTCAAAAAGCCTGGTTTGAATTCAGCAATGGGAAAGTGGTAGATTATGGTGCAGTGTCTGGTAAGGATAGTTTAGATGCCTTTTTTAAGATTGATCAACGAGCTTGTTATCTAGGAGAAGTGGCTCTGGTGGATCCTCAATCGCCCTTCGCACAACAGGGAATAACCTATTACAATGGGCTGTATGATGAAAATGCCGCCTGCCACTTAGCCCTGGGCAAGGCCTACCCCTTTACCTTGAAAGAGAGAAATGATTTCAGTGATGAAGAACTTTTAGAATTGGGGTTAAACATCTCCAATGTTCATGAAGATATGATGGTTGGCGCTAAGGATGTGGATGTTACCGCCCTATTACCCGATGGCAGCAGTAAAGAGATAATAAAAAATGGGAAATTCCTGATTTAATCCTTCAGACGCTGTAGACGCCATGCACTTAAACCTATGAAGAGAAAACATTGCAGCAGCAGATAGGCGATGGATATTGCAGGTGAAATATTTTGATCTCCCATGGTAAGGGTAACTCCATAGAAGATTTTAAATTCCTGAAGAACCTCCGGCGGTGCCTGAGAAAAAACCTGTTGAAGAGGAATATTCATCAGCTGCTGCCGGAGCAGGGCTGCACCATGTGACAGGGGAATAGCCTTTATCACCAGCTGGATTGCCTTGGGCATCATGCCTATGGGCATATACAGACCTGCTAAAAATCCGATCAAGGTCCCGATAATAGTACTTAACGCAGAAAATGCAGAGGGGGTTTTCACCAGGGTGACTAAAAAGAAATTTACCGAGGTTGAAGAAAGAATACATAGCATAAGCAATAACAGTGTATAAAAATACTCCATGGGAGCAAAGAGGGATCCTCCGGCCAAAAGTATATATATTTCCATCAACCCGAAGGCTAACAGGCCCATCACAAAAGTTACTATTAGCGCAGAGATTAAATAACTCCAGAGTAGGGTCATTCGCTTCAACGGTGAAACAAGAAAATCCCCCAGAACTTTATTCTGTCTATCCCGAACCATGTTTCCCAAAACACCTAAACTTACAGTAACCGAGTTTACTGCCAGAAGACCAGAGAGAATCCAGCTGTCCACCACAAATCTGATTCCAGGAACATCTCCTGCTCTCTCTACAATGGCAGATACCTGTACCCGGGCAAGAAACAGAGCATAAAGCCCTATTAGGATAAAAACAGATATAAGTGAAAAAAACACCGCCGCTTTATCTCGCAGGAACATTTGATTATTTCGAAAGACCATGGCTCTTAAAGGTTTCATAGATCCTCCCTTATCTGGCGCCCGGTAACGGCAATAAATACATCATCCATGGTACCTCGAATCAACTCAAAACCCTGCAGATGATTTTCCACTTTATTTAATACCGGAAGCCCCTGAAGACTATCCTTAAGGGGCAGTTCTAAATAACCGGGACGTTGAATAAGTTCGTATCCCTTAAGTAAATCTCTTATTTTATTTTCATCTTTGGGAATCAGCCGCAGATGATCTCTGCAATATTTCTGTCTTAACTCTGCTGGAGTTCCTTGAACCTTTAACAATCCCTTATCCAATATGGCTACATGATCCGCCGAGGCAGCTTCTTCCATATAATGTGTTGTGAGAAAGAGGGTGATTTCCTTACGGCTTTGAAGTTTTTTCAGACTTTCCCACATGCGAAGCCTGGTTTGGGGATCCAAACCTGTGGTGGGTTCATCGAGAAATAAAATGGGCGGACGGTGTATAAGAGCTCGTGCAATATCTGCTCTTCGCCGCTGTCCACCAGAAAGAGTGCCATAATATTGATCCAGGTAATCCTGCATCTCCAATTCCTCGGCTGTCTCTTGGATTCTGTTTTTTATCTCCCCTTTACTCAATCCATAAAAACTTCCACGAAGATCCAGATTTTCTCGAACTGTCAGGCTGTCATCCAATAGACTTCGCTGAAAAACCACTCCCAATAAGCGGCGTATTTCATCGTCCTGACGACCCAGAACTTTTCCCGCGATGGTGACCGTTCCCGAAGTCGCTTCTAGAAGGGTACAAAGAATATTTATAGTGGTGGATTTTCCTGCCCCGTTTGGTCCTAAAAATGCAAAAAAACTGTGCTGCGCCACCTGGAAATCGATCCCTCTAACAGCTTCTATTGTTTGGTAACTCTTTTTTAAATTTTCTACTTCAATCAATGGGGCCATTGCTACTCCTCCAAACCCTATCATACCAGGAATAAAATTCCTGATAATTGATCAACCCCATTATAAATTCGCTATTGAATAAATGTGCATCACAGGGGTAATATAGGCCTTTCTGGAGGCTTTGTCATGAAAAAAATATTCCCCCTTCTTCTAATTTCAATACTTTTCAGCTGTCAGCAAGAAGAAGCCACCGCTCAAGTTCCCGAAGTTAAAGAATTGATTCATTCGGATTTTGATATAAGTTATGAAGAGTTGATGACTACATTGGTTAATTTATCTGCCCAATCTCAGAAGTTAATATCTGAGAAACCTCAAGTATTTTTAGAAAATATAAAGCAAGCCCTGACAACCCTTCCGGATGATGCCTGGGTATTGGTAGATAAAGAACACGCCCTTCCTGAAGATCATGTCCCGGCCATTCTGAGAAACTTGGATGAATATTCCGATTTAAAAAAACGTAAAGACGATATGCAGCTTTCTGGTTTTGCACTTCCCTCTCTTTTGGCAATGAGTGAAACGGCAGATCAACAGGGCATTGAACTTCTGGTTTCCTCAACCTACCGTTCCTATAGTTATCAGGATTATACCTATAACTGGTGTGTGGAAAACTATGGACAAGAAGAGGCAGACCGGATATCGGCCTTTCCAGGAAAATCCCAGCATCAATTAGGGAACACAGTGGATTTTGGGTCAATCTCTGAAGAGTTTGAATTTACCGAAGCTGGCCAGTGGCTATTAAACCATGCATGGGAATTCGGCTGGTCATTATCCTACCCAAAGGGCAGTGAATCCATCACCGGATATAAATATGAAGTATGGCATTACCGTTATATAAGCCCGGTGGGCACCAGAATGCAAAGAGACTATTTTGAAAACATGCAGCAATATTTCCTCACTTACTGGAATGACTATAAGGATTATTTTGCTGCAACCCTGATCAACCAAGAGAATGCTAGCCCCTAAAGGGAATTAACCATCTTTTTTAACGCAGCATGATTCCTGCTCTTATTGATAGAGTAGTTTCATCATAATTAATAAGTCCCTCTCCATAGCCGTTCCAAAGTTGTAAATAGGGATGAACTCCACCAAAAACATCGCCAAAAACTATGTGTATCTGCTGGTATCCCTTGGAAAAATCAAACTGATTGAACCCTCCCCCCGGTCCAACTTCAAGAATCACATAGTTGGGGATAAAAAAGGCCCATTTCGTATTTAGATGGACCTGCAAGCAAAACTCCCAATTGCTGCGGTATTCTGCCAAATCATCAATTTCTGAAATGTACCAGTCCGGCATGAAATCCTGATAAAACATGAAATATTTAGCATTTAACGCCAAACTGAAGGTATCCCCTACTTTCAACTGAAGTTGACCGTAGGCACGATCATATCCTCTGGATTCCGTTCCCGCCAATCCATTGGATTTATGCTCAACGCCCATTTGTAAATAATCAAAGATTCCTGTGTCGGTATTTTGCAAAAAATTATAACCGGACTGAAGCCGCCAAAAAAAATCAGGATTATAATTTAGTTCGGAAAGGGGGCTGGATTCATTGAAGATATCCCAAAACATGGTCTGGGTGAATCCTAAAAACAAACCGGTATTGTATTGGTAAAAGAACTGATATTTCATGCTATAGCTAAGCTTCACCCATTGACGGGTTTCCAAGGATTCTCCGACATTAGAGCTTTCATCAAGAATTCTGGTTTTTACATAATCCCCCATACCTATAACAAAATAGATAGGCTGATAGCTGGAAAAGGCATCTTGAAGTTCCACGTCCTCAGCAGAAAGAATAAAAAAACCCGTGAACAATAAAAAAATTACCAGAATATATCTCATTTTTCCCTCTAATAAAATTGTAATAGCTGAGAGATGGAGAACGCAAGGATTCTTTAATACTTTTAATGATTAACCCAATTAATTCCTATTCTGATGGATATTTAGGGGGGCTAAGACTATCGCCGAGGTTGATTATCAATAAGGATTTGATATTCTCCTAGATTATCATATACCGCCGACTCCATCTCCAGATAATAGGTTCCACTCTTTAAGGGAGTTTCAATCAGGGAATTATAATTATCTCCACTATCATCGTCTTCTTGCAGCAGATCAAATTGATCGTTGTATAACTTAATCATTGGATCAGAGTCTCCCTGGGTTTCGATGGTGTAATCTCCTGGGCGGGAAACAGTAAAAACGATAAAATCCTTGTCCACGCTATGAAAGAAACTATGGGTCTGAAGTTCTCCAAGTCTTATTGATGTGGCTGTTTCAAAGGTATCATTACTTTCATAGGGGGAAGAATCCGCATCTAGTACTTCAAAATGGATTTCATAGGGGCCTTCTTCATAAGCATCTATCATGACAAAGAGTCTGCTATTTCCCTCTGCCGGAAAGGTAATGGACGCCGCATAGGTTTCGGTATCATCATTATAATATAGATAATCCTCCAGGGGATCACTGACAGGACCGTCATAAAGATAGAGTTCCGTATCAATTTGATTATCCGTATATCTTCTAATTAAATTTCCATCTAAGCGTCTCGGGATTTGTAAAGAGAAATAATCCCCTTGGTCATCGCCGGAATAATATCCGGTGGTCACTTGGTCGAGATCTAATTCAAAGGCTGTATCAAAGCTGTCGTTAGCCTCATCCTCCACGGCAGCTGCCAAGGCAGGTTCAACCACAAGATTGTAGGGGCCGCTTTCATCGTAGGCATCCAGCTGTATCCACCACTGATCCCCCGGTTGAGTAGCAAAACTGATACGGCCGTTGTAACCCTCACCGGAATCATCGTCTTCAGCATGTAAAAGATCCCAATCATTGGGGCCGTATAATTTGATCATGGTATCGGTATCTCCGGTTGTTTTAACAGTGACATAGGATTCACCATTTCCCGAGGGAATAATTAGACTATAAAAATCTCTGTCTGAGATGCTGTTAAATCCGGCTCTTAAACCTTCTGTGGGGAAAGTTAAATTATAGGCGGTTCTAAAGTTATCATTATCATCCGCACCGGTAAGACTTGAAGGGTTGCTTCCCCCTTCCACCCAGGTAAAGGCGACGGGGCTATCGACATCTTCTCTTATAATCAGGCTTTGAAGTTCATTATGAGATTCATAGCGGATTTCCAATTCATGACGTCCCGCAGGGATATCGCCCACTGCAGCCCTTCCTCCGGCACTGAGCTGCCCCATATATTGTCCATCCAGATACAATTCGCCTTGGGTAAGGGTGGTTACCGTCATGGAACCATAGGTCTGCTCCACCGTAAAGGTTATACCGCTGCTGCTATTATTAGATTGATTGGTGGCAGTGTTAACGGTAAAGGAGGCATCTCCAAAAAACTGATTATAAACTGCAGGGATTTGAGACCCATTACTTCGCTGCTGAACAGCCTGGCCGGTTCGTTTAAAAACCTCAGTGACATCAATACCAGGGGTTCTTATATTATTCAATAGCTCTGAAGTGAATAAACCATTTCTCCCCAGACCGTCCTGAGCGACAGTACCGGAACTGGTTGCATATACAATTATACTGCCGGGAGGTTGGGATCCTACCACGGTAAGACCACGGCTTCCGCTTCTGCTCCAACCGAAGGGATTATCCCTACAGGCATCGAGAATAATGGTATTCAGCTGGTTGCCGGAACGACCAAGTTCATCTAAAACGATTTGAGCCGAAAGACTTCTGCTTTTTAAAAAACTTTCTCTGGGTATACGGGGATCTGAAGGTATCAAATAATTTACACCGTTGGATTGAACGCCATGACCGGCATAATAAAACAAGCCAATACTTTCCCTGTCATTTCTTAACATACTAGAAAGATTTAAAACCGCGTCTTCCATCTCTGTTAACTCAGCATTACTGAGCATCTCCACCTGAAATCCTAATTCTCTTAATGCTTCGGCCATATCCGTTGCATCATTTTCTGGATTTCTTAGGGAACCTAATTCTTGATACTGACTATTACCAATTACCAAAGCATAATTGGTCTGGCTAAAAACTATCATTGATGAAAATAATAGGAAAAGTATAAATCTCATTTTAATCATAACCACGCCCCCGGTGTTATCAACTGAATCAAAAGAAATATTATTCCTTCCGATTTAAAGAATTATTCATTGATAATATTTATTATAAAGC
>JAQICO010000320.1 GCA_027858495.1 Spirochaetaceae bacterium | reverse complement strand
GTGGAAGGGGATTTTGAGAAGGACCTCATTGTCCGTTCTAACCTGCCTGAATTACTAACCGGGGAACGTCGGCTGCTCAGGGAGAAGAGTTTTATTGGTATCGGTTCGGGCACCACCGATGCCTATCAACCCTTGGAGCAGAAATACCGTATAACCCGTGGATTGCTTAAGGAAATTTTACAGATAGGTTACCCAGTATCTATAGCTACAAAGAATCATCGCTTGCTTGAGGATCTGCCCCTGTTAAAGGCGATCAATGAAAAAGCTGGAGTGGTGGTTGCTGTTAGTTTTACTACCCTGGATGATTCCATTCGCCGGCATTTTGAGCCAGGGGCCAGCTCTGTTGATCAGAGGCTGCATTTAATCTCGGAGCTTAAAAAAGCCGGAATTCCCTGCGGGGTATTGGCCATGCCCTTTTTGCCGGGAGTAAGCGACGATCCAGAGAATCTCAACCTTTTATACGCTGCCCTTAAAGATCTTGCGGTGGATTTTCTCATTCCCGGTTGGCTTACCCTGCGGCCGGGGCGCCAGATGGATCTATATATGGAAAAACTTAAGGCCTTTAAACCTCAATGCTATAGTGAAACCCAAAGAATCTTCAGCCGCCAGTTGCCGGGAGGTTTCCCCCTTCCGGAATATCGCCGCCGTCAAGAAAAGCTTTATTATCCCCTAATGATGCAATATCAAATCCCTGCCCAAAACCATCACGCCATTTACCATGGAAGGATTAACCTATGTGATGAGTTTTTTTTACTGCTGTTACATATGGAAGAACTATACCGTTGGAGAGGGGTGGATGTTGCACCGCTAAAACAGGCGAGAAAGGCCTATATCCATTGGCTGGATACTCTTCGCAGGGATTATTACCGAAGACGCAGCCTTCCTCCGGAATATCCTGAATTGATTCTGCGGCAGATAATGCAGCAGCCGGGAGAATTGCAAAAACTTCTTGGCAATACTCGCCTGGCAGATTTTTTAACCAGGGTCGCCCGGGGAGAGCAGACCCTGGAATATTTCCCCAATAATTCGGGGAAAATTTAATTAAAGAGATTCCCCTAGAATCTGCTGAAGCTCTGTGTTAGAGGCAAGGGTTTCCAGAAGTTTATCCACGGCCCGTTGGTTGGCCTGGTCTTCATTCAGACCGGCTTCTTTGATTTCAGGACTTTCCCAAAGCAATTGCTCTCCCTGGGGGCCAACTAAAGAGATAAAGCAGCGAACATAACTGAAAATCATATCCCAGTCATTGGGAGGTGCCAGTCGAAAGGATAAATCCGCCCGGAGTTTAATGGGATTACCAGCCGCCTCGGTGCTTAGGTCGATGGGGCTAAGGTTATCCAGTCCGGTAAAAACACTTTCGTAAAGTCCATAGCTTTCCCAGTTGCTTTCCAGTTCAAAGGCTATGAGTTTCGCTGTGACATCGGCCTGTTGTGTGGCCGAGGCGTAGCGATAATTGAGTTGCTGATCTAATATATCCTGGGTGAAGGGGTTTTTTAGAGACAGGGTATAGGTCATGGCTCCGGTCTTCTGATTCTCCTGAATCTCATGGCTGAAAGTTCCGTCGGGCTGAGTGGTGATTTCAGTGAGGATTCGGTTATCCTGATCTTTTAATACCAGGGTCAATGTCCCTGGGTTATCGTAGGATGCAGAGTTTCCGTTTTGTCCAGATAGGTTAACCTTTCCAGCTATGACTAAAGTTTGTCCCTGTTGGAAATTTACCGGAAGGGCATTCCACTGCATGGTCATTTCTCCCAGTAGTTTTTCAGCTCTTAGAGTTAATATGGTGTCCACCGAACCTCTTTGCCCCAGCAATTCCATTTTAATGGGGACTCCGCTATAGGCCTGTTCAAAGGAGGTCATGGCTCGATTGATGGTTTTTAGTTCTGTTAAACTGTCCCTAAAAATATCAAAGAATAGGTCTTCCACCACTTCTTTTAACTCTTCGGCCCGCTGATTTACCAGTTCATCCCAGCGCGCTCTGCTGAGACGCAGATAATACCAATAGCCTGTTTGGGATGAATAATAGCTGTCTGCAGTCTCTACGTCCTGAAGATTTTGGTCCACACTGGTGCTTATATTGCTCTGATAGGAAAAACTTACCCCATCCTGGGTGGATTCCGATTCGCTGATTTCCGAAGAACTGGAAATCTCCGTAAAAATAGCTGAGGCCAGGGAGTTGAGGGCTTTATTGTAGGCTGCTTCCTGGTCCGCCGCCTGATCTCCTGTGTTGGATCCGCTGATTCCGATGTAATAGTCCCCGCTATCCCCGGGTATCTGGGAAATCCAATCTGGAGCATCCCCATTGGACTGGGCCTGAATATTTTGCTGATCCTCCGGTTCTGAAACGCAGGAAATAACGAATATACCGATTATGAATAATAAAAACAGAGCTTTCTTCATGTTTATTTCTCCCTTGATATAACAACTATAGAACCAAATTTCAAAAACTACAATTCTGTGTTACAAAAAATTGGAATTTGCGTTGTATGGAAATTATATATTTATTATTGAAAAATTAACCATCCTATGATATTTTAATGAAGAATCATTCAATAAGTTAAAGGCAGGGCGCACTCTATGGTAATTCTTTCAATACTATTATCCTTGGTTCTTGTAGTTTTTAGTATAATTTCTCTAGTTTCTCATAGTAATTATAAAAATGATAAAAAGAACATTCATCGAAAAATAATGCAAAGTAAGGAGCCTCATCGGAATCTTTCTGAGCAGGAACGAGTGGTATTTAAGGACTTATTTAAGAAGGAGATTCAAGCCGGTGAAGTCTACAAATATAAAGGTGTTATGGAATTTATCAGTCTCCGGGTAAACGGAGTAGAAACTCGAGAGTTTTTTCTTGGAGGTATAGCACTAAATTTCCGCTGTACCAACCGCTTGGGCAAAACACCCCATAATATAGATTTTTCCAGTTTTGTGGTAAAACCTTCGGTGCAGATGGAGGAACAACTGAGATACCTGGATGATAAATATGGTAAAAATATTCCCTCTGATGAAATTGAAAAACTGGAAGATATGACAAATAGTCATAGCTCTTCCTGTGAAATTGTTTTCCCCGACGGCAATAAAAATAAACCCGGATACCTTGTAAGCTTTAGGGAGTGGAGATTGGTCGGCTAATTCAAATAACCGATAATTGTAGTATTATCAATCTAATATGAAAAATACGAAAAATACGAAAAAATTTCCCATTATCCTTGTCATGGGAGTCAGCGGCTGTGGTAAATCCTATATTGGACAAAAGTTAGCCGCCCAATTAAAGGATGCTGTTTTTATTGAGGGAGATGAATATCACCCTCAAAAAAATATTGAAAAAATGCAGACGGGAATCCCTTTGAATGATGAGGACCGTTGGCCCTGGCTGGATGAACTGGGTCGCAGCGCCGCCCTAAAGGCAAAAGATCAGCCGGTGGTTATCAGCTGCTCTGCCTTGAAAAAAAGCTACCGGCAAAAATTACGTGGCTATCTTTCTGATTTTTTTACGGTTTATATCCAGGGTTCTAAAGAGGAAATCCTGGATCGTATGAAAAAGCGTAATCATTTTATGCCTCCTTCCTTGCTTGATAATCAACTGGATACCCTGGAAGAGCCCTTGGAGGAAGAGGGGCCCCTTTTGGTTTATCCCGCATTCCAGGGGATTGAAAATCTTTGGGAAATCCTTTCTCAAATTTTGTGATAAGTTTTTTAATAAGGTAACAATGTATGTCTATCAGATGAGACGGGATATGAATGGCTGATAGATTTCCTCCTATTCTCCCTGAAGCTCTTTCAGCCGTTCCAGGGGCAGTCCAGTGAGTTTCTCAATGGTATCTTCAAAAAATCTTTTATTTTTTTATTGACAAGCGTAACAAATTGCATTATTAATTGATTAACCATTTAGTTAAAAGAGGGGATATGTCAGATAATAAAGCCCGTGAGAGAATATTAAAAGCCGCCAAGGAGATTTTCTCTGAGAAGGGTTTTGACGGTGCTCGAATGGATCCCATCGCTCAGACTGCCGGGGTGAATAAGGCTCTGATCTATTATTATTTCAAGAGTAAAAGAGAGCTCTTTGATGGTTTGATTGAAGACTTTATGGTGAAGACCAGAGATATAATTCTTAGGGTTTTTAAGGATATCGATTTAAGCCAAGAGGGAGATACCCATTCTCTCTTTGATCAAGTGTTTCATTATTTGGAAGAACATGAAGCCGTGATCCGTATGGTCATGTTGGAGAGCCTGAAGAAGGGGAGTTCCAGTGATACTTTGTTTCAAATTGTGGATATGTACTTAGGCAGCGAAGAAGAATTGCTGGAGACCGCTAAGTCCTTGGGTATTCTTCAAAGGGAAATCTCCATGGACCAAATGCGGGTGACCGAGTTTTTCACACTCTTTGGTCCAATCATTATGTTGATCTTGCTGCAGGATGACTGGGTGGAATATTATAAAATGAATAAAGAGGATTTGCATCGACAGTTTTCCACTGCTCTAGAGCAGACCCATGTTCGACATCATAGAGGGTAAAATATTTTTTTTACGATATATTGACTAACTAATTAGTTAATATATCGGCGGGATATGATAGGAACTGTAAGGTTGGTTGATTTAAAATTAACTAAACAGTTAGGTAATTGGTTAACTAAATGGTTAGGCAAAATAGGAGGCCTTTATGAAACAGTTAAATTGGCAGTCCCTTGGTGAGAAGGGCGTTTTAAGACTCTGGTGGTTTTGGATCCTCTTGATCCTTTTATTATTGATTCCCGGGTATGGAGGAATAAAAAAACTGGGTATGGATTCTTCCAATGAGTCCTTCATGCCCCAGAACGATCCTTTAACTTTAAAGAATGAAGAGTTTAAAGAGATCTTCGGAAATGAAGAGTTCTTCTACATTCTAGTAGAAGCTCCGGAGATTTATTCATCAGAAACCCTGAACCGTATAGATGATTTAGAGCAGCAGCTACTAAGGGATCTGCCCTTTGTAAAGGATAGTCTGTCGCTGATCAGCGGAGAGTTTATGGAATCTCAGGAGGGTTTTTTACAGATTGAATCCCTGGCCGATTCAGGCTTCCCCCAGAATGATGAACAAATGCAGGAGCTAAGGCAAAGTCATCTGGATTCGCTGCTTTTTCCTGGCCGGATCATCTCTTCTCAGGCAGATCGGGCAGGTATCATGATTTCCTTGGAAGAAATACCTGACCAGGTTTGGGCAGAGGTGCAGCCGGGATATTCTCCCTTTAACGAGGATTTTCTAAATCCCCAGGGAATTGTCCATAAGAATGATCTGGCCGAAGAACCTGGAACTCAGGGTAACTGGATTCTACTGGAAGACCCCAGGAAGGATATAGCAGCCGCCCTAAAGGTAATTGTAGCGCAGCACCAAAGAGAGGATTTCCAGCTGCGTATCACCGGTATGCCCTTGATCGACTATGAAGTGGATCTTTTGACCGCTCAGGAGAGCGGTTTTTTCGGCGGACTGGCTCTACTTTGTGCCGCTTTGCTTCTGGTAGTTCTTTTTCGGGATATCCGGGCTTTGATTTCACCCCTGCTGGTTTTTGCCCTTACTCTGTTTTTTCTATTTGCGCTGATGGGTTATACCGGAATGAAACTTTCCATATTAAGCATCATCATGGTTCCTTTACTTTTGGTTATTTCTGTGAGTTATTCCATCCATATGATAACTCAGATACGGAGTGAACTTGCCCAGGGCCAAAGCCGGCGTGAAGCAGTGATTCAATCCTACGGTCATTCCGCCTGGCCCTGTCTGCTTACAGCTATTACCACCGCTGCGGGATTTATATCCTTCCTTTTTGTGCCCATGAAACCCATAGGCCAACTGGGATTACAGGCTGCCCTGGGTACCTTGATGGCCTTTTTTCTGGTGATGGTGCTGGTTCCCCTGTTTTATTTTCCCGGTAAATCGCCCCGGATAAAGGAAGACAGCCAGGTTAATAAACATGAAAAGAACTGGAAACGCTGGAATGACCTGGTCTATAGCCGGGGAACACTAATTACCCTTGTGGCCGTTGTTCTTAGCCTTGTGGCATTCTGGGGCGCTCTGAAAATACGGCCAAGTTCGGACATGCTGGAGATTATCGGGCAGCGGGCGGCCTTTGTAGAGGATACCAGTTATGTCTCACAGTTTTTAGGGGGAGCTTACTCTGCGGAAATACTCATTGAACTGCCCCGTGAGAATATGGGGCGCCAGCCCGAGGTCTTACAGGCCCTGGAAGAGGCAGGAGAATTGGCCATGGAATATGACCAGGTAAGCCTCAGTTTTTCCCTGGCCGATCTGGTACTGGAGCTGGATCGGGTGCTGGAGGAAAAACCGCCCCAGGCCGCAGAGATTCCCCAGGATCCTTACAAGCTAGCCCAGTATCTACTGCTCTACGAAATGTCCGGTGGGGATTCCCTGGCTGATTGGGTGGATTTCGATTACCGAACCCTAAGACTTTCTGTTCTTTTTGGAACGGCGGAATCCAGCTTTGGCGCATTTTCTGAGGAAATGATTTCCTTCCTTCAGGAAAGAATGCCTCCGGGAACTGTAATCACTCTCACGGGAGATATGCCGGTGATGGTCCGTATGATGGATCTGTTGATTGAGAGCCAGATCCGTTCCTGCCTGGCTGCCCTTGGATTTATCGCCTTGCTGCTGATCTTGATTTTAGGCAGCCTTCGACGCGGATTGCTGGCGGTGATACCCAATCTCTTTCCAATTTTAATGACCCTGGGATTGATGGGCTGGTTGGGATATGCCCTGGATTTTGTCACCGCCATGACTGCACCCATGCTTATGGGCATCGCCGTGGACGACACACTGCACTATTTTCTGCATTATCGCCGGGAGAGAAGTCAGACGCAAAACCCCCGGGAGGCTTCGCGCAGAACCTTTCTTTCCGTGGGGAATGCCCTGGTTTTTACCAGTATCGTTTTAACCGGGGGATTCATTCTCTTTGCATTTTCACGGATGCGCAGTCTGCAGCACCTGGGCATTTTAACGGCAGTGGGAATTGCCTCGGCACTGTTGGCCGATCTGTTTTTATCACCCCTGCTTTTGGGACATTTTGATAAAGCGACAAAAAACATTGGAATTAACAAAGGAGACACAGCATGAAAAAGATTTGGATTATTTGTCTATTAGGCCTTAGTTTAGGAAGTTTCTTGGCGGCCGATGAACGGGGCGTTGAGATTATGACTCAGGTGGAGAAACGATTGGAAAGCCCTGCTGAAAAATCAGATTTGACCATGACTATCACCGACAGACGCGGGCGGGAGCGCCAAAGGGAGTTGGCACTTTATAATTTGAAGGAAGGGGAAGAGGAATATTCCCTGATGTTTTTTACTTCCCCCGCCGACGTGGCTGGTGTGGGATTTTTAACCCGCGATGAAGAAGGTCAGGAAAGTAATCAATGGCTTTATATGGCTAGCCTTGGGCGGACCAGGCGTATTGCCTCCAGTTCAAAGGATGACAGTTTTATGGGCAGTGATTTCAGCTACGAGGACCTGGAACCCCGGGATGTGGAAGATGATCAACATGAATTTCTGCGGGAAGAGCTGGTGGATGGAGTGCTTTGCTGGGTGGTGGAATCCATTCCCCGAAGGGAAAGCAGCTATAGCCGCCGGGTTTGCTGGGTGGATTCAGAGAGTCTGATTTTGCGGCGGGTTGATTTTTACGATCATAACGATGAGCTATTAAAACAGCTGATCGCCTCGGATATTCAGCAAATCCAGGGTTATTGGATGGCTCTGGCCATGGAAATGACCAATTTACAGAGGGATCAATCCACCCTGCTATTATGGCAAAATGTAGAATTTCCTCAGGATCTTCAGCAGGATCAGTTTACTGTAGGCAAGTTGGAGGCCGGATTATGAAAAAGATAGTTCTATTAATGTTGTTCAGCCTGACAGCAGGACTTTTTGCAGAACAGAATATTTCGGGGGATTTCTATCTGCATGGTTCATTAGGTGATTTGGATGAGGGTAAATGGAATGATCTATGGATGAGCTTTGAGCCTCAGATAACCCTGCAGCAGGAAGATATAAAGCTACTTGCCTCGGGTAAAATGGAAGTTCAGCAAGGACTGTGGCAGCCGGAATTTGATCTTGGCCTGCTGAATCTGGATTTTTCAGGGGCTACTGGGCGATGGATTATTGGGCAGCAGGAAATCCGTTGGGGTCAATCCCTGGCTCTGCCGGTGCTGGATGTAATTTGCCCCCGGGATTATTCCAATCTATTTTCCGGAGATCCCAGAGAGAGTGTTGTGCCCGTGCCGGCTCTTTCGTGGAGTTATGACCTGAATTGGGCCATGGTTGAGGCGCTGTACATCTTTCAGCATCGTCCAAATGTGCTTCCCTTGGCTCCTGGAGATTCTCTGCCTGACGGCGTGGAATTCCGTGAAGCTTCTGATGTGATTCAAGGTCCCGCCGATGGGGAATATGGAACCCGACTTCGATTCTTTTTACCCTTCGGGGATTTAGGATTGGCCCTTTACTATGGCTGGGAAGATACACCGCTTTATTTACAACGAATTGAGATGCAGGAAGACAATGCCGTTCTGGTGGTTTCTGAGGACTATTACCGGCTATTTCTCAGCGGTTTGGATGCTGCCATTCCCATGGGCCCTCTGTTGTTCCGTTTGGAAACTGCCATGCTGTGGAATCGGTCTTTTGCCCCTTCGGATGTGGGGCAAAGCACATTGAAGAGTCATCAATGGATGGGCTTGCTGGGTGTAGACTGGATGGATTCTCAATGGAATATTGTCACAGAAATTATGAGCTCCTACAGGCTGCAGGAGGGGCAGTATGTCGAGGAAGAACCCATGCAATGCAGCCTGGCCGGAGAATTGGCTTACAGCTCCTTTTCCGGTCTCTGGCAATGGAGTATTTCCGGCCTCTTCAATATGATAAATTATGATTGGTATACGGGAGTAAAAATGTCCCATAGCCCCTATGACGGTCTGAATCTGGAAATAGGAGTGGGAATTCCCCGAGGCGATGAGGATTTTTTCTCAACCGTTGAGGAGGATTACATGGGATACCTTAATTGCCGTTATAGCTTTTAAATTTAATTATCCATCAGGTTTAATATCTATATAACTTACCCCCTTTTTTGGGGTAGCTTAATCAATGGGGTAACCTATTCCAAACCCTTCCGGTAGATTAACGGGCCTGCCCGTGCTCTAGGTTGCTGGGCCTGCCCGTGCTCCAGATTGCCGGGCCTGCCCGGGCTCCAGATTGCCGGGCCTGCCCGGGCTCCAGATTGCCGGGAGGGTTTTTTTTATTGACTTATCCCTGGTTTCCCCTGATAATATCCGCACTTAGAAATTAAGGAGAATAAATTAATGAAAAAAATAATTACTTTTTTAGCCATACTTTTGTTTGCGCAAACATTTTTTGGTTGTCTTGGAACACCAGATCCTCTTTAGGACAAAGAGCAATGGGTTCTGCAATGGTCCGATGAGTTTGATGTGGACGGGGCACCGGACCCTGAACTATGGACCCATAGAAACGCCTCAAAAAACTGGCGTAACAATGAGCAACAGCAATATACCGATTCTCTGGAAAATTCCCGGGTAGAGGACGGTGTGTTAATCATTGAGGCCCGTAAAACCGATGTGGGTTATACTTCTGCCAGATTAAGGACTCAATTTCATCAAAATTGGACCTATGGTCGTATCGAGGTGATGGCTAAGATTCCCCAGGGAAAGGGAAACTGGTCGGCCATATGGATGTTGCCTAAAAATGCTTTTACCTATGGAACCGGCTGGCCCCATAGTGGTGAAATCGATATTATGGAGAATGTGGGTTTTGATCAAAATAACATTCATTCAACCATTCATACCGGCAAATATAATCACACACAGGGTACCCAAATTACCAACAGTGTAATGATTCCCGATGCAGATACGGCATTCCATCTTTATGCCGTGGACTGGTATCCTGATCGTTTGGAATTCTTCATCGATGATGAAATGGTTTTTCTCTTCGAAAATGAAGGAGAAGGTTGGATCAGCTGGCCCTATGACATTCCCTTTTATCTACTCCTAAATGTTGCTGTCGGCGGAGACTGGGGCGGAGCCCATGGTATCGACGATTCCAGCTTCCCTTGGAAGATGGAAGTAGATTATGTACGTTATTACGGACCTGTCGAAGAAGAGACCCTGGAAGATTAATTATCCTTAAATCTTTAGCCCCTTCCTATGTCTTTTGTGGAGGGGGCTAAGAAAATTTTAAAAAAAATATTGAAAAATATGGAGAAGTTTTATGAAAGAATTATTTATGCGGCTAATGGTCTTTTCTATTGGATTGTTACTTTTTACCGCTTGTTCAGAACCTGAATTAACTACGTTACCCGATGAATCAGATCCTATATGGGATAAAAATAACTGGAGTCTGATTTGGGCCGATGAATTTGACGCATCCGGAAGTCCGGATGATTCTATTTGGACCCATGAGATCTGGACTCCCTGGGAAAATTTTAACAATGAGGATCAGGCCTACGTGAATAACAGAACAAATTCCCGGGTGGAAGACGGTCGATTAATCATGCAGGCCACCCTTACAGATAACGGCGGATATGATTCATCCAAGCTCTATACCCGGGGTAAAGAAAGCTGGACCTATGGTAGAATTGAAATCATGGCCAAAATCCCCTCAGGCCAGGGAAGTTGGCCGGCCATATGGATGATGCCCGAGGATATCATGGGATATGGTGGAGGCTGGCCCGACAGCGGTGAAATCGATATTATGGAACATGTGGGTTATGACCAGAATAACATCCATGCAACCATTCATACTAATGCCTATAATCACATGAGCAACACTCAAAGGGGAGATAATCTCATCGTAAATGATTGTTCCACAGCATTCCATCTATATGCCGTGGATTGGTACCCCGATAGACTGGAATTTTTCATTGATGACACCAAGATATTCACCTTCATTAATGAGAGAACCGGCTGGCAAACCTGGCCCTATGACAAACCCTTTTACCTTATACTGAATATTGCTGTGGGGGGATCATGGGGTTCCGCCGGAGGGGCGACAGATAACAGCAGTTTCCCCTGGACCATGGAAGTGGATTATGTAAGGTATTATGGTCCTGAAGGAGCTCTGAATTAGAGCATGTGTCCCAACGCGTGTTTGTCCCAGGGTTTCCATAAACCAGAGGAAAATCTGGATGAACTAAGAGAAACCATGGAACAGCTATTTATGAAGGCTTATCCTTCATATGGAGAATAAAAAAAGCTTCCTGAAAAGTTTAAATAACCTTTCGGGAAGCCTTTATTAAGCACTAAACTGCTTATGAGATGGGAAATTAAGCCGGATTTATCCCCGATTCCCTTGTTTCCGTTTTGCAGCCGAAAGAATGGCCTTGCGAAGACGGATGGATTTAGGGGTAACTTCAACCAATTCATCTTCCCGGATAAACTGAATAGCTCGTTCCAAGGTCATGGGTAAGATGGGGGTTAATACCACAGCATCATCCTTACCAGAAGCCCTCACATTGGAAAGGTTCTTTGTTTTACAGGGATTCACATTTAAATCGTTTTCACGGTTATGTTCACCTACGATCATTCCTTCATAGACACTTTCTCCAGGGTTTACAAAGAGCTGCCCTCTGGGTTCCAGGTTGTATAGTGCATAGGGTACAGCTTCACCAGTACGGTCTGCCACAAGAGAACCGGTATGACGGTCCGGGAAATCTCCCCGATATTCTTCATAACCGGAAATGAGGGAGTTCATGATTCCCGTACCACGGGTATCTGTAAGGAATTCATCGCGGTAACCGATAAGAGCACGGGAGGGTAAACTGAATTCCAGCCGTACTCGGCCATGTTCATGGTTTACATAGCTTATCATACGGCCTTTTCGTTTAGAGAGCTTCTCTGTAACAATTCCAGTGTATATTTCTTCACAGTCCACATAGAGTTGTTCTATGGGTTCAATGGTTTTTCCATTCTCCTTGCGGAAGATAACTTCAGGACTACCCACACAGAGTTCAAACCCCTCACGGCGCATGGTTTCAATAAGGATAACCATTTGGAATTCCCCTCGTCCCTTAACGATGAATCCTTCTCTATCGGTCATCTCTTCTACTTTGACCGAAACATTCAGCATGGTTTCCTTTTCCAGGCGTTCCCGTATTTTACTGGATTGAACCAGCTTTCCATCCTGACCAAGTGTGGGCGAAGTATTGGCGGAAAAACGCATGGATACGGTGGGCTCGTCTACTGCAATTCTTTTTAGGGCTTTGGGATTTTGTTTATTACAGATGGTGTCTCCAATATGAACCTCATCAATTCCGGCAAGAACGATAATTTCGCCCGCATCGGCAGAATCTACATCGGCCAAGGTAGGGCCCTTATATACCTGCAGTTTGGATACATTCAGGGGCATCAGTTTATCTCCGGCTGCAATACGTACAAGACTATCCCGGGCCTGCACATGTCCGTTGATTATCTTTCCAATGGCCAGACGCCCTAGATAATCCGAGTAGGAGAGGTCCGTTACCAGCATTTGGAAGGGTTCTTCATCGTGGTAACCCGGAGCTGGAACTTCATCGATGATAGCATCCAGCAGAATGTGAAGGTCATCTGCCTCATCGGTCAGTGCTTTCTTTGCTATGCCTGCACGTCCGTCGGCAAAAAGGACAGGACATTCCAATTGGTCTTCATGGGCATCCAGATCAATCAACAGATCATAAACTTCACTGAGTACTTCTTCTGGACGTGCATCGGGTCTATCTATTTTATTGATTACTATGAGAACGGGGAGGCCGGCGTTCAGAGCCTTTGATAATACAAACCTAGTCTGGGGCAGCGGGCCCTCAGACGCATCTACCAGCAGTAATACTCCGTCCACCATGGAGAGAGCTCGTTCTACCTCGCCCCCAAAATCCGCATGGCCTGGAGTATCGAGTATATTTATTTTTACGCCTTTCCACTGAATGGCACAGTTCTTTGCAGCAATGGTTATACCACGTTCCCGCTCCAAATCCATATTGTCCATGAGACGTTCTTCGGTTTCCTGACCGTCTCTAAAGACTCCACTCTGATTAAACATGGAATCAACCAGAGTGGTTTTTCCATGGTCTACATGGGCTATAATGGCTACATTTCGTAGGTTTTTATTAAAGGCATTGGGATGGGGCACAGGAATCTCCTTTTCCGGCTTTACCGGAGCTTGGGTAGGTTATACTATTAGCTTAAGAATATCTATAGGGACTAGGTCATATTCCTTGCCTTTGAACCTTTTAACCCTTTACAGAACCGGCCATCAGGCCTCTTACAAAGAATCTTTGCAGTCCAAAAAAGACAATTAGCGGTACTATCATGCTCAAAAATGCCCCTGAAGTCAGCAGATGCCAGTCCTGCCCCTTTTCTCCAACCATGGCTGCTAGAGCACTGGTAACCACTCGGTTCTTATCTCCCAAGAAAATAAGAGCAACCAGATAGTCGTTCCAGACCCAGAGAAATTGGAATATGGCAAAACTGGCAAGGGCAGGAATGGACAGGGGTAACACCAGACGAATAAAGCAGACAAAGGGAGTTGCCCCGTCCAGGTAGGCTGATTCGAAGATATCTCTGGGCAGCGTACTGATATAGTTGTAAAGCAGGTAAATGGCTAGAGGAAGTCCAAACCCAGTATGAGCCAGCCACATGCTGACAAAGGTTCCGTTTAACCCCCATCGGGTAAAATCTCTTAGGATGGGTATAAGTGCTGTTTGCAGAGGAACCACCAGTAGAGCTACCACCATGACAAACAAAGGACGTCTTCCTGGGAATTCCATCCAGGCAAAGGCATAGGCTGCAAAGGCTGCAATTAAAATGGGAATGACTGTGGCTGGTATGGCCACTGCCAGTGAATTGAGTACAGCATCGGCAAAGTTATTTCCCTGTCTGGTGATGGTATTCCCCTGCCCATCTTGGAACTCTATGGATCCTGCGGACAGAACATCACGGTAATTGGTCAAGGTTAGATTAGCCCCAAACCCTATCCATTTTTCTTCAAAGACTTCAATTTTTCTGGAGCGTTTATTTCCATACCATTGAATCTTGCGCTCATCATCAACCACAATCCCCTCTCTCCATTCTTCAAAGCTGTAGGTATTACCTTCAATGGTTATTGGTTCATTTGGATCTAAGGTCTCGGGTAGTTGAAATTCATCGGTTTTGATCCAATCCCTATGGGGTAATACGGACCACCAACCGGAACTGTATATATCCTTTGAGTCTCTGAATGAGGTGATGAAAACACCAAAGGTAGGAATGGTCCATAATACGACTATGACTATCAAGACCACAGAAATGATGATTCTTGTAGATAAGCTGGAGCCTAGTTTCTTTCTGCTCATTTCAGTATCCTCCTGTTTTTAAACTCTTTAAGGTTGTATATCAGAACCGGAATTATAACCACCAATAATACAATGGCTATGGCCGATGCTTGACCGGTATTTCCGTAGGTGAATTGGCGCTGGTAAAATTCATTGGCAATTACGTTGGTTCCGTAATTTCCCCCTGTCATGACTCGGACTATATCAAAGAGTTTCAAACTAAAAATCAGTATGGTGGTGGACACTGTGACAATAGTCGGCATGATATAAGGAAGGGTGATTCGAAAAAATATGGAGATTCCATTGGCTCCGTCTACCTGTGCAGCTTCATTGATGTCATTGGGAATCCCTTTTATGGCAGAAGAAATAATTACCATGGCATATCCCGTTTGTAGCCAAACCATAATGATTATTAGAAAAAAATTGTTCCAAAAGCTTACCAGAAGCCAAGCCTGAGCTTCTTTCCCGAGGGCTACCATAATGGCATTTAATAGTCCGATTTCTACAATATTAATTCCTTCACCCTTGTATGCATAGATAAATTTCCAGATAACACCAGCCCCAACAAAGGATATGGCCATGGGCATAAAGATTAAAGATTTAAAAAGTTTTTCCTTTTTACTTTTATCTGATAAAACAGCGATAAGAATTCCTAGAATAACACAAAATGAAGTTCCGAAAACCATCCACAACAGGTTGTTACGAAAACTTTCCAGCATAATTGGGTCTGAAAAGGCAAATCGATAATTTGCTAGGCCAACAAAATGCTTACCGGCAGCACCGAAAAAACTAAGCCAAAAGGAACGTAGTGTCGGTAAAACCAGAGCCCAGAACAATAATGCTAAGGCTGGTCCGGCAAATACAATGGCCACAGACACAGAACGGATTTTTTTCGGCATGGATTGGGCCACTGTGTTTAATACAAAATAGAGTAGCGCAACAGAACCTACTCCCCAGATTACAGCAAAAAGTGTCATAAGAAGTTTGGTTTCCTGAAATCTTTGCAGTAAAAAAAAACCAGCCACAAGAATCACCAGTGCAATAATGACCAGGGCAAATAATTTTAAATAGTTTATAAGGGATTTACTTTGATTCATTGTCACTTCCTTCTCATAATGTAAAAGAGCCGGGCATAACCCAGCTCATTTACAAACAATTATTCAGGCCAAGATGCATCTATTGCCGCGAGGGCTTCATCTAGAGTTTTTGTTCCTGAAACATAGGCGGTCATTTCTTTCCAGAAAGATCCAGCACCCACCGAACCAGGCATTAAATCCGATCCGTCAAAACGTACACTGGTGGCATTTTGAATTACTTCAGCCACCTTTCTGTCCACAACGTTGGTATACCAGTCCAGGCTTGAGTCCTTATGGGGCGAAATTGCTCCACCGGATTTTACCCAACCTTCAACAGATGCCCCAGTGGCAAAAAACTGCATTACCATTCTAACTTCCGGACGGTCGTTAAACATGGCATAGATATCTCCAGCTACCAAAACCGGTCGACCTAAAGAAGGATCTACACTGGGAAGGTAGAAGAAATCATAGTCTTCCGCAGCGACGAGGTTATCGGGGAAGAAGCTGGTGATAAAGTTGCCCTGTTTGTGCAGCCAGGCTTTTGGAGGACTTTCAAACATTACCTTCGGTGCATCACCAAAACTGGTGGTTGCAATACCCCGTCTTCCTCCATATACCATACCGTCGGTAAACCAGATGTCAGACATTGCTCCGATGGCAGTTCTAACTTCCGGGGAATCAAATTTCAAATTTCCAGCCACCCATCGGTCATAATTCTCCAGGGACGTGGTTCTAAGCATCATTTCTTCAAGCCAGTCGGTTGCGGGCCAACCAGTGGCTGCGCCTGATTCAATCCCGATAGCCCAGGGGGTATCGCCATCTGCCATGATTGTTGTCTGCAGGGCTTCCAATTCTTCCCAGGTTTCAGGAACTTGGTACCCGGCTGCGTCGAATTCTTTTTTGTTGTACCATACAAGCGATTTCGCATTTACACGGCCCCAAACGCCCGCCATAATTTCTCCATCGGGAGATTCCATGGTGGCCATATCCAACCAACTTTGGATGTAGTTTGATCTTACTGCTTCCATATCCAGGGTATTGTTTAGGTCTATCACATAGCCTTTGTTTACAAAGGTTTCAAGAAGACCCGGCTGAGGGAAATCCACGATGTCCGGGGGACTTCCTCCTTCCACTCGAATGGCGATGGATGCTTCAAATTCCTTGGATCCTTCGTATTGAATATCAATGCCGGTTCTTTCTTCGAAGGCTCTTACAGATTCTTCGAATTTGATGGCATCATTATCCACAAAGGGGCCAGCCATGGTTACCACCGTACCGCTGACACCTTGGTCTGTCACATCGGTAGATGATCCAGTTGCATCTCCATTCCCACTGGCAAACGTTAAAGTAGATACTAAAAGCAGAGCAAATAGGATTAAAACGACTTTCTTCATAGAACACTCCTTTTATTTTATCGGCCTGAGCCGAGATTACCAGAATAAATGAGACAACAACGTTGATCCACTGGGAAAATAGTTGTTGCAGTAATGGTTTGACAAAATTGTATTTTTAATTGAATTGAGTAAGGGAGTGGGACTCACGATAGCCATGGATGTAAAATTATCTTCTTGCGTGGAATATAGGCTTTTCATCAGTCCTGCACCCCAAATAAATATTTAGGATTTAAGACATTCATTAATGTAAATTCTAATTCATCGAAGTTCATAGGTCAAGAGTGAATTTTAAATACCTTTGGAGTATAAGAATAAAATGGGGGCTTCTATAAAAGCCCCACATATTTACAAAGTCATAATGGAGATGATCTTATTTTTTCAACTTGTCCCAAGGGATCTATGTAGTCGATGGGCATAGCACTTTTTAGCCAACCGCATTAATGGAGGAATAATCCATTCTCAGAGTATTCAATTGACAGCAAGTATAACTTAACCTAATATTTGAATTGTCTAGAGAGGAGCTGTTATGAAGAGCAACCCAGTGGCAAAGTTCTGTCTTGCCACTCCTCGTCAGGGTAATCCACCCTCCTATAGCATTGATCTGCTGGGGCAGGACAATCCTTGGT
>JAQICO010000114.1 GCA_027858495.1 Spirochaetaceae bacterium | reverse complement strand
ATAGAAGTTCTTCTTTTTTAATTTAAGCAGCTCTTCTATGGAACCTGAAATTGGCCGCAGAGTTACATCTAAGAGCTCTCGTTGATTACCGCTGGCTTCATAGACCTGATAAAATCCTTCCTTGGAAATCAAAAGGGAGAGATTTTCCGGAGGAAGCTCCAGCTCCAAAGGAGTTGTTCCTACCCATTGAGACCCCAGATAGACATCGGCCCCTTGGGGTTCACTAACCACCGACAGCATTGGACCTCTTTGACGTTCCAGCTCAATGAACAGGGGCTCATTCTCACCTTCCTGAAGATCCAACTCAAGGGTCTTGCCGACATAGCCGTCTCTACGGACATTTAGGGTTAGAGGACCGGGTATGTTTTCTTTTAAATAAAGATCTCCCACGCCAAGAAGCTCTCCCTGGCTGAATACAGCTGCATCGTTGGGGATGCATTGGATTTTAAGGGCAGACCAACTGCGTCCCAATAATAGGGATCGCAGGGCCTGTTCGGTCTCCCCCAACCAGAATACTATCTCAGAACTATTGCCCCTGGAGCTAAATAGGGTTTCTTTGCCTTTGACAGTCTCTAAATAGACCTGAATCGCCATGTTTTCTCCCAAACCCTGAAATTCGGCACTGATAATTCCATCGATCTGACCTGGGTTTATTTCCTGATATTCCTCATAGAGGGGATTATTCTGGTTATAACTAAGAAGCTCTAGAGGCATCTCCTGAGGAATTTCCTGAATATTGATTTTTTCCTGGGAATCTATTTGGCTGCGTTTCTCTTCTATGTGAGTTTCTATCAAATGATATTGCTGCTGGGTGACAGTATCATTAAAAATGTAACCATCTCGCTGGACAATAAGATTTTCCAATTCCTGAAAGAGAGCATCTATTTGCTGTTGATAGAGCATCTCCGCCCGGATTTCCAACTCGTTGGCGGATAATACATGGGTGGTATATACTTCTAAACGATGATAAAGCTGCGTCATAAAAGAACGGCTTATAGAACTGTCCAGTGATGAATCATGGGCTTCTTCCACAAGGAATTTCCATGTTTCCTGCTCCTGGGAATATAGAGTCACCTGTAGAATAAAACATATAAAAAAGATGGTAAATTTATTCATAATCCTTCAAGGCCATGGCCACCGCAGAAAGAAGCCTTTTCTTTTGAAAGGGCTTAACCACAAAATCCCGGGCACCAAAACGGATTGCCTGGATAATTCTCTCCTGATCACCCAGAGAAGAACACATAACCACTCTAGCCTGGGGATGATTTTTTTTCAGCTGCTGCAAACAGCTCAGCCCATCCATTCTGGGCATGGCGATATCCAATAGAACCAGATCCGGCTTCTCTCTGGGATAGATTTCCAGACATTCTACACCATCACGAGCCTCTCCGGCCAGAGTATATCCCCCTGAAACCAATATATCTCCGATGATTGAGCGCATAAATGACAGGTCATCTACCACCAATATTCTCATTGCTTACCTGCAGCATTAAGATAATGTAAAAAAGACTCAATAAATCCATCCAACTCGCCATCCATAACGGCTTGAATATTACCCGTCTCATGGCGGGTTCTAAGATCTTTAACCATGGAATAGGGATGAAAGACATAGGAACGGATCTGTGATCCCCAGCCTATTTCTTTCTTTTCCGCAGCATTCTTTGAGATTTCCTCCTGCTGTTTTTGACGGTAATATTCATAGAGCCGTGATTTAAGAACCTTCATGGCTGTATCGCGGTTTTTTATCTGACTACGCTCGTTTTGACATTGAACCACCAGACCAGACTCCAAATGGGTGATTCGTACCGCACTGTCGGTGGTATTTACATGCTGACCACCGGCACCGGAGGAGCGGTAGGTATCCACACGGATATCCTCAGATTTTATATCCACCTCAATAGTATCATCGATCACCGGGGAAACATAAACCGAGGCAAAGGATGTATGACGACGGGAGTTGGAATCAAAGGGAGATATCCGTACCAGACGATGGATTCCACCTTCTCCCTTCAGCAGGCCGTGAACATAATCTCCATTCACTTGAAAAGACACCGATTTTATGCCTCCTTCAGCCTCTAAGAGATCCAAAATTTTCATTTTAAATCCCCGGCGTTCCACCCAGCGCTGATACATTCGGTACAACATAGATGCCCAGTCACAGGCCTCGGTGCCACCGGCTCCTGAATGAATGGTGACAAAGGCGGAAAGAGGATCGGTCTCTTCGCTGAGCAATTCCAGAGTATTGAGCTCTTCAAAGCGTTTCTCCGACTGACCCAGCCCCTTTTCAATCTCCTTTTCCAGGGATTCATCCTTTTCTTCCAGAGCGAGAGACAATAACTCTTCCAGATCATCCAAATTATTCTTGAGGGTTTCCCAGGATTCATATTTGTCTTTAAGACGCTTTAATTCCGAAAGAACAGATTCAGCCTGTTCCTGGTGGTTCCAAAAATCAGGATCCGCCGACTTCTGCTCCAGGACTGAAGCTCTCTCTTTTAGGCTGTCCGGGTCAAAGACGCCCCCAGGCATCCAGGATAGATTTTTTAATATTCTTCAATCTAGGGTTCAAATCAGTCAGCATAGTTACTCCTGTATTTCTTTAATAATTTTCCGGCGCCAGCGTTTCTCATTGAGAGACGTGATAACCAGGGTTCCTTCCATGGGGTATTGATAGACTCTAATGGAATCGTAAAAATCCGACGCACGGTCCATATCCAATTTTAACCGCGCAAGCTGCTTATCAGACATTTTTAGAGATTCAAAACATCCCTTTTGCAGCTGAGTAAATCCATATCGTTGTAAAAGGTTAGTAAGCAGTCTTTGACTGTCCTCATTACCACTATCAATCACCACTGAAACAAACATAGTCTACTTTATGTTCCGCCCTTTATCATGTCAATAGTTATGTGATTATCTATTGAAATAGATTCTTAAATTCTTGGGCGATCTAAGGCCCCATATTATCGGATTCAATTGCTCTGCAGTTGTAATACTTGTTCATGGTTCAACCAGCATTCCACCTGCTTTTCCAGTTCCTTTAAACTTTCAGACCATCGACTTGTCTGCCCTTCCGCCGCCTGCTGTTCAAGGTTAAATGCAGCATAAAAAAGCCGGTCTGCTCCCACAGTCCCCGCACTGCCCTTTAACTTATGGGCGGCATTTTTTAATTCTTGAGCCTCACCTGACTGAGTTGCCCTTCGAACATCCTGGAGTAGCTTATCCATATCTTCCACGGTGAAGGTGATTAACTCCTTTAAAAGTTCTTCATCGCCCATGGTTCTTTTTAGGGCCTTATCCACATTAAAAATGCTTTCCATAGGTCCTCC
>JAQICO010000003.1 GCA_027858495.1 Spirochaetaceae bacterium | reverse complement strand
CCGCTGATCTACTAAAATTCCAACAGGGAGAATTGGATAGTTATCTATTGCGAGGACAAGATTTAGCCACGCTGTTACCCGAAGCGGAGTCCAAGGATTTTAGCATTTGGAACGGTGGGCCTTCGATACTTTATCCCTTTATTATCTTTAATCAAAGCCCAGAAAATATTGATCTGGAACTCAAAGAGTTATTCAGTAAAAGGGAATTTCGCTATGCAATCAGTGCTCTTATTGACCGGGAAACCATAATAGATCAGACATTAAATGGTCTTGCGGAACCTCAAATGCATCTATTTGGACCCAATAATAGATATTTTAATCCACAACATTCAAGTTCCTACAGTTATTATCGAGAAGGCGCCAAAGAGCTGCTGGTTGGTCATGACTTGATTGATCACAATGGCGACGGTATTCGAGAACTACCCAGTGGGAAACCCCTGGAATTCACCATTATCACTCCAAGTAACGATTCAACCGTACAGGATATATTAAATATTATTATCAGCGATCTTGAAGAGGCTGGCATTAAAGCAAAAATCGAGGTCATCGATCAAAATTTATGGATACAAAAGCTCCTTAATACCTATGATTGGGAATGTACCATAATGAGTGGTAAATTCCCCACCTTTCCTGAACAATGGTACAATGTATGGAGATCCGATGGGAATATGCATTACTGGTACCCCAAACAAGAAGAACCCGCAACAGAATGGGAAGCCCAGGTAGATGAACTTTATAACGCATTGATTTACACCTATGATCCCCTGGAAATACAGTCATTCTATGACCAATTCCAAAACATATTAATGGAAGAGCTACCTATGATACCCCTTTATAACCGCTATAGTTTTTACGCTGTATATAATAAATGGGGTAACATAAACTGGGACAGTCTACATAAATCGGAAGAAACGATTACTATTTCCATGGGTTTTGATTGGCGCAGGGTCTATCTTAAAGAGCTAATGGAGTAACCATGTTGCAGCGTTTTTTTGCTCGACATCCCCTGCTAAGCTTTTTTCTCCGCAGGTTTCTATCCATGATTCCAATTTTACTGTTGATCACCCTTGCCTTTTTCTTTTTTATGAGCCTGGCTCCGGGAGATTATTTTACCGTTTACTATAATGATCCAGAGATTGACCCTGCCGTAATAGATCATTACCGTCAAGAATTCGGTTTGGACCAACCCTTCTATATTCAATATGTTAAATGGCTGGAGAACGTAATTTTCCATGGAGATTTCGGGATGTCCTTCAGCTATCGCCAACCTATTTTGAAGTTGCTGAACACCCGAATCTGGAACACGGTATTCCTGAATTCCTTCAGCCTGTTATTCACCTTTCTTTTCTCCTACCCAATCAGTTTCTACTTTGCCTATAAGCCCAACAAAAAATTGGACAAGGCAGTGAATATCATCACGCTAATTTTTTACAGCATGCCGGGCTTCTTTCTAGCCCTGGCCGGACTGGTTCTGGCTGCCCGGACGGGTATATTCCCCATTACCGGGGCCACCAGCATCGACTATGACAGCCTCAATGGCTGGGCAAAATTTTCCGACCGGCTTCACCATATTCTTTTGCCCGTTCTGGTAGGTTTTGTAGGGGGTATCGCAGGTTCAATCCGCAGTATGAAGGTTCTTCTTCAGGAAGAATTCAACAAGCCCTATATCACCGCTGTTAAAGCCAAGGGAGTGGGAAAATGGGGGGTTATCAAACATGGTTTCCGCAATGCACTGATTCCCTTTATCACCAGTAGTTCGGGTATGCTGGCTGGACTGTTTTCAGGTTCGGTCTTCGTGGAGATTGTCTTTTCCTATCCCGGAGTGGGAAGGCTTCTATACGAGGCAACCCTGCGGCAGGACTATTATCTGGTACTGACCAATATGATACTTGGGTCCTTTCTGGTTCTGGTGGGTATTTTAATATCCGACATCCTGCTGGCCTTGGCTGATCCGCGAGTGAGGATAAAATGAAAAAACAGCATCTATGGGAAATCCCTCTGTTGAAATTCAAGCGCAACAAATTGGGTGTATTTAGCTTTTATATTCTTTTGATACTATATGTGAGTCTGTTACTACAAGGGTTTATTGCTCCCTACGAACCCAATCATAAATTCAAAGATTACAGCTTCCACCCACCTCATCGGATCCATTTATTTCACCAAGGACAATTTAAAGGTCCCTTTGTCTATCAGTACCGAATCTCCAACCACTTTTAAAAGGAAAACCAGGTAGATCGCAGTGTAATTAAACCCATTCGATTTTTCACCCAGGGCGATGAATACAAACTGTTTTTCCTAATACCCAGCAATGTTCATCTTTTTGGTACTGACAGTGGAGAACCCTTTTATCTGTTAGGAGCTGACCGGCTAGGCCGGGATCTTTTCTCCCGCATTGTCTTCGGCAGCCGGATATCCTTGACCCTGGGGTTTGTCACGGTGTTTGTTGCCCTTATCGGGGGGTTGGTAATCGGCGGACTCTCCGGCTATATAGGTGGTATCACCGACTGGGTTATCATGCGGCTGGCCGAAACTGTGATGCTGCTTCCCACCTTCTATTTTTTCCTGTTCCTACGGTCTATCATGCCTTCGGGAATTTCCCCAGAGCAAAAGTTTTTCTTCATCATGGT
>JAQICO010000112.1 GCA_027858495.1 Spirochaetaceae bacterium | reverse complement strand
CTCCCCCTTCCTTTCCCATCCGTGTGATCCGTTGTTAACTCTTCTCCCCTCCCGTCATTTTCTTTCTTTCCTGTCCTTCCTGTCTTTCCCTCTTCTTCCCCTTCCGTTTGTTTCGTGTGTTCCGTGGTTAAATTCGCCCCCTCCCTTCACCGCTCCAAAGCCCAGCTCATGGGGTTATTGCAGTACCAGCCCTGGGGAATCACAAGTATTAAGGACTTAAAGAAAATCCTGTCCGTTCAAAGTAAATTTTAGCCCCGCCTCATCCTCGGTCCATTGAATCCACTGAGCCTCCTGGCCTTTCAATTCTATGGGTAAAAGATAAGGCTGACCGCCCTGATGAAATTCCAATTCATAGGACCCCGCAGGCAATAACAAAGGCTGCTCTGAATTAACGGAAATAGGAAGCCATTGCGGTACATCTCTAAGACTTAAATATCGACTCTGGCCCTATATACGCACGGAGATTCCCTGAACATCACCCTGAAGATAGAGGGGACATCCCTGGGGAACCAGAGAAAATTTCAACCTGGCCTCTTGCTGATTAATTCCAAAATATTGCCGTTGAAATAAAGTTTGATACCCCTGGGCAGAGATTCTCAAGGTATAACTGCGGTCGGTAACAAGTTGTTCTTCAACATCATCAAAGCTTTCCCATCGGTCCTCACCCAACCAGAGCTCTATCAGACTACTTTGAGTTAAATTTTCATTATTAAAACAGTCGACCACATCTATCTGGAGATCCAATTGCCTGGGTTCCATGGACTCCAGGGTACTCTGCAGTAAAAGCGGTCGCTGGTCCTGTTGCTTCTGCTGAATTAAAGAGGGCAAATAAAAGCTGTACCACTCTAATCCGTCCAGCTTAGAAAGCTCTAAACGATAATACCCGGGGACAAGGTATAACACCCGGCTTTGCAGCAGGGAATGCCTTCGGGAAAAGTATAAACGAACTGTTCTGCCCCGGTGGAGCTGCTCTCCCTTCTGCCGATACAAGGTTAATCCGGGGCTTTCCACCAGCCAGGAAGGACTGAGTTCAGGCAGCTGAATCTGCATTTGAAAGGCCCCTAAATGTTTAGCAAAAAAATATTCCCGGGAAGCAAAAAAAAGTCCGGTTATTATCAAAACCATAGAAAGGGGAAGTAGAAGCTGGCGAAGCGGCCGTTGAGCAAAGGGCTTTTTTTCCACATCCTTCACCGACCGTCCCTGCATCAATGCATCAATGAGCAGCCTTTTGTTTCGCCCCTTGGCTCCCAGACAGGAAAGACGCATACGTATCTTCATGGGTGCCAAAGAAGCGTAGCGCAGAAAGGCATGTTTTCGTAGCGCCCGTTCCACCGTACGACCTCGAAAGCTCAGCAACAGGGAGAGTATCATGGAGGCACTGCGCTGATATCGTAAACCAGTCATGGCCTCATAATAGGTTATGCCAAGAGAATAAATATCCGCCCGGAGGGTAACCGTAGATGGGTCAAGAAGCTGCTCGGGAGGCATATAATCTGGTGTTCCCAATGCAGCCCCTTCCCGGGTAAGCCCCTGACTGTCATCTACCCGGGCAGCGATACCGAAGTCTCCCAGTTTCACCTGGCCGTCCTTGGAAATGAAAATATTGGAGGGTTTGATATCCCGATGGATGATCCCCCGACGGTGAATATATTGAAGAGCCCTGGCGCATTGAAAAAGGATCCACGATGCCAGCCGGGGGGATAAGCGTCCCTTTAGGTGAATCAGCTGATCCAGATTCAATCCTTCCACATATTCCTGAACGATAACCCAGCTACGTCCTTCCTTGAAAAGATCAAAAACTTTGACGATGTTGGGATGGTTCAAGCCCATCATCAGATCGGCCTCACGGCGAAAACGCTCCTGCAGAGTGACGCCTCTACCCAGGGTGAGTTTTTTCAATACCACGGTTTTTTTCAAACTGGGATGAACCGCCCGGTAAACCTGGCTGGTTCCGCCTTTTCCCAGGGAGGAGGATATTTTATATACACCGATGCTCTCAGGAATTTTGGCCATGTTTCATGTTAGGAGCAATTGAAGCCTAGGTCAATCTACCCGCTGGCCTATTTTTATGCAGGGTTTGATAAATCCTCAGTCATGAATGTTTAATACAAGACAGATAGATCTATCCTTGATAGGATAACCCCATGAAACAGGAAAGAAAGATGGGAGCACTGATAGCGCTGGCCGGTGCAGTAATACTATGGGGGGCTTCTTTCTCCGCTACAGGATATTTAGTGGAACGCTATAATTTATGGACCATCATGTGGCTCAGGATGATATTTGCCTCTTTAGCCTTCCTATTTATTCCTTCCCTCCATTTTAAAGCTCAGAGACAACGGGGAGATTGGCAGGGATTACTCCCACTGGTTATACTGATGCCATGCGCCTACTTCTTTCTGGAAAACACAGCCTTGGTGTTCACCACATCAGTTCAGGCTGGAGTTATATCTTCGGTGGTACCTGTTTTTGTCACATTGGGAGCGATTATATATCTAAAGGAGCGGGTAAAGCCTGTGTCCTTTTTAGGGCTTGTCCTTTCCATGATGGGAGTCATAGCATTGACCTTGTTGCAGGGAGGAGAAAACCAGGCAGCCAATCCTCTTTTAGGGAATAGTTTAGAGCTGATGGCCATGGTCTGTGCAGCCGGAAGCATGCTATTAATAAAACAGTTTAGCCATCGGTATAATTCTTTCTATATTACACGGATGCAATGCTGGGCCGGACTGATATTCTTTCTTCCCGGACTATTCTTTCTGGGGCCAAACTTCTTTACACAATTGATTATTAAGGATCTATTACTCCTTCTATTCTTGGGAATAGGGGTCTCCTTCGGGGCCTTTCTACTATACAACATCGCCTTGGAGCGGATGGAAGCATCCCGAGCATCCATGTCTATTAACCTAATTCCTGTGGTGGCCTTGATCTTCGGCTGGTTCTTTAGAGGAGAGGGATTAAATACTCCCCAGTGGCTTGCAGCATTTTTAGTACTGTGGGGGGTGCTGTTAAGCCAGGGATTGCTGACAACCAGAAGATTGACCAAATACCGGGCTTAATCGTTTTCCGGTCTATATACTTCTATCTTCGTTCCTTCATCACAACCGAAGACCAATATCTCTTCGCCTCGAACCACAGCCTCCAAATAGGTTCCCCCATAGAGCATGGAAGAGTGGGACTGCCAATCCGAAGGAGGTCCTGCGGCAATGGAAGCACTGATCACATGGGTTCCATCGGTGGTTCCTCCGAAGACATATAGCCTATTGTTGTAAATGGCCAATCCCGGGCACCAGCGCCGTTCCGAGTCCGCCGTGAATCCCAGAGCGGACCAGGCTCCATCATAATATTGAATTCTTGTGGAATATACATAATCTAGATTAAAGATTCCCCCACCCGAAACTAAATATTGTCCAACAATATATATGTAATCACCATGAGTTATTACAGACATATGACTAAAATCGGAATCCAGGTAAATGGAATCCAAAAATTCATCGGTGCTGAATTGGTATCCCACTATGGTGGAGCCTAATATCATGTATAAACGATCATCTCCCCACATAAAGCAATCATAAAGATCATTGGTAGTAGAATAACTGCCAATGCTATTCCAAGAATCGAAGATGGTGTTATAAGAATAGATGGCAGGATTATACGCATCTGATATAAATATGATCATTTCTCCCGAGGTGGTTCCTGTATCCCGAACGGTGGCCGCAGTACTATACCAGGTCGTGGGTGTAGGAGAATTCAATGTGCCCCATGATCCATCGCTTTGTTCTTCATGGAAGGTGAGATTGGGCGAATAAGAACCATTTTCACCCCCAAGAAGATATAGAGTTCCATTAGCTTCGACCACGTTGGGCTCTTCTCTTGTATTGGGCATTTCACCATAGATAGACCAAGGAGCCTGGGGCAGCGCGAAACCATCCAGGGCAGATAAATTGGTACCCGTTAAATTAAAAGACCAGCTATGCCTACCCCAGTATGAGTCCGTTGATGAATCTTCTTGCCGCCAATAATCAGACTCATAGTATCCCAAAGGACCGATGCCGGGTTTATAATATTCACTGTTATAATAATTCCCTTCATCTCCCGAAAAGGAACCGTAGCCGGGTAAATAAATAGACTCATCATAGGAAGTGCTGAAACTGCTTTTATCTGCACTTGTGAAATATTCCACTGGGGTTTCTGCGGAAAAACTGGACGATTGAGTGATATCCTGTTCTGCGGTAAAAAATCCGAAGAACCCATTTTCCGTTTTGCCGGTAGTTCCATTTATTATGGTTTCCAGAGTAAATCCATCCTTGGAGCCAATAATGGAGGTATTATCCACTCCCAGATATTCCCAATAGCCGCTTACCCATCTCTCAGGGATATCTCCGGTCAGCTCCAGGGCGTATAGGGTTTTGCCGGAAATTGATTTACTGTCTCCCAGGGTTAAGGTTACAAAGCCCTGATCTTCACTGGAAGTAGAATTGGAGTCGTAGCTGGATGTCCATCCGCTGGATTCCTCAAATTCCCAGTAAAATTCCCAATAACTACCGCTGTTGACGGCCAAATCATAACCGCTGACAGGACTGGTGACACTGTCACTCCCCGATGAATCTGAATCAGAATCATCCGATGAATCATCTTCACCCTCTGCGATAGTATCTCCCTCGGAGTCAGAATCACCACTGAGCAGATCACAACCGGTAAACATGAGAGAAAAAGATACAAACATTAAAAAAATAAGAAAGGCTGGGTAGGATTTAAGAGTTTTCATAGAACTCCTCCCCAAAAATACGTTTAACTATATTCTACAGCACCTTTTAATATATTTCAACATTAATGATCTATTGTTATTCAATTGTTGCAGTACAGCCTCAAACGGGACTATGTCCATAGATAGGCAGCAGCTTTTCATTCGGACAGGCTTTGCCTCCGAGGTTGTTGCCGTGAATTTCCCATTAGTCCACAATCTCCCTTTGATCAATTCTCTGGTAATATTCGCCGTTGATATAGATTCCGCTGCTTACGTCTAATTTAATTATCATAGTCCGCTGGGTTTCTATATAGTCGATGGAAGAGTGTTCAATAATTTTAAAGTTCTGCAGTTCAAACCACTGATCGCTATAATAATTGTTCTCTTTCAGGGCATATTGTGAATTCTGGCGGGGTATAAATTGGATTTCTACTAAATTCAATGGATCTCTGTCTATTCTATATCCAGAATTATCATAATCCACGGCCCGGAGATAAAGGGAATCGCTGCCTTGGAACAGTGCAAAAAAAGCCTCTTGAAATTCCTCTTTACTGCTCTCCAGCATCATTCGGGAGCTTTCCTGCTGTATCTCTTTAATCTCCTCTACATTATTAAAGGGAATCACCTGCCCTTGATAGAGAAATTGAATATCATTGATACAAGTATCATCATATTTGTATCCCCCATACACCTCATCGATCTGAATAATCACTGTTTCGGCGGTCTGAGTGTATTGAAAATTAATGGACTGCCAATCTTCCATATCATCCTGAAGGGTGTATTGTTTGTTCTGATAATGCTCTCCGGCTATCTGAGTCAGAGTAATACGGGCGACTCGGTTATTCTTATGATAATAATCATTGCCGTAGGCAAAGCCGTTTACCAGCTGTATTTCATCGAAGGATACGGGGCCTCGAAACTGCAGGGTTATGGTCTCTCCTATACCGGAGCCGCCCTCTTCGGCTTCGCTCCAGGTGGTGGAGAAATCTCCATCCAGCATATTGACGGGGGGATAGATATAGTTTCCGGCGTATTGAGCTTCCACCAATTCTGAAGAGGCAGAAATCCATTGAATGTCGATGGAATCAGTCTGGGCCATAAACCAGTTATCCTGGGCATTTAAGGGAAAACAGAAAAGAAACAGCACCATGGCCCAATAAGGAAATCGCTTCGCCATTCCAAAGGGGGAAGGAGCTGATCTTGTTTTACGCAATTCATGATCAATCAAAATATAATTCCTATATCAAGAACAATGATACATCTTAAGTATAAAGGAAATAAGAGAATCTTCAAGTCTTGATTTCGTCAGGGTCTTCTTCCATGACAAATCACTGGGGGGAAGATATTTTTCTTATATATTCAGGCCTTGTTTCCTGGGGATTATACCAATTCACAAGGGAATCTCCGATATTAGAATCTTCCTCTTTCAGATATCGCTGCCAATAGTCTTCTCTTATCAATAGATAATGACGATCTATGTATTTTATATATCCCTCTTTTACGGCACGTGGATACAGGCCCGCCAGGCTGTTATATGAGGCTCCGTAGGCCAATCTCCACAGGTTTTGTTCTGAAACAGGAAAGTTTGGCAGATAATTGAGAGAGTCTTTGTATTGGTTATAATAACTGTACATATGATTCAGCCCCAGATGGGCTATCAGCAGCGATTCCTCGGGAAGTTCAATCTGTTGAACCACCTCGGAATAGTAGCCATAGGGCGGATCTTTCTTGGGGTTATATACCAATATCCCCAGAGGAATAACCAGGATGAGTATATAGAAGATCCAATTTGTTTTTGGAAGCTTTATCTGCAATTGATCCATCAGGTAAATCAGACTTAATATTCCCAGAGGGGTGGCGCAAAGCAGAAGTCGGTATCCCATATCCAACTGATTCAGCTTCCAAAAGGGGAAATAAACCAATAGAGGCGCCAGGGAATAAAAGGAAAATCGCCCTAGATCCTTAAGCCAAAGAAAGGCGGCCACATAGGCTGAGACCATGAGCAGAGACATTTCACAAACAACGGCCAGGGGTAATTGCTGTCTAAAGGAAGCCGAGAAAAGGGCTATGGATGGTTTCCAATGTAAATCACCAGACAAACGGCTGCCTTGGGTGAGGATCAGATAAAGGCCCATGGCTGAAAGGGGTAAAAATATTCCCAGGAACATCCTGATTTTATGCTTTGATGTTCCCAAGAGATTTTCCAGAAGAAACAGCCCTATTAATGCCAGGGTGTAAACCGCTGTCGTTTTATGGGAGATCGTTGCAAGCAGGCCCGAGATCGGAAGAATCCCCCAAAAAGCCCAAGGTTTATAGGCCCTTTTATCAAGCAGTACCGACGCAAAGATAAAAAAACAAACCAGGCCAAAAAGATTATTCAAATAATTGATAGACATGAGTCTAAGGGATGGCGAGATAGCCAACAAAAGAGTGCCCCAAAGGCTCCATTCTTTATCGAACCACCTCCGTATAAACATGTAAAAGGCCGGCAATAGAAGGGCCATGACCAGAGCCGATGCCCACTTCACCGCAATAAAGGCATCGCCGCAGGGGTAAATCAATAAGCCGCAGATATAATACATAGGCCCCAGGCTCGGATTTTCCAGATGGCCCCTCTCATAAAAGCTTTTAGCTTCCAGGGAGTAAAAGGCCCCATCCAAACCATTGGGGTAAGGGCTTTGGAATAACATAAACAACTGTGAGCCAAGGGAAATGAAAATAAGCATCAGCAGCAGAGCCTTATATTTTCCTGGATAATCGGCAATGGTTTGGGGTTTATCCATCAATCCGATATCCGTATTTCTTACTCTGCAGGGTAAAGCCAAAGCCATTTATCAGCTCTTCCACCCTGTGGTTAAAGGACCAAAGATGGCCCTCCACATCCTGAGCACCCTTTTCTTTGCCAAAGTCCAATGCCCCCTGGATCAACTGCCCTGCAGTTTTGCTATTCCGCCAAGATTCCAAAATGGCAATCCCGTGGATTTCCATAATATAACGTCGCTTTAACAGGGCTACATCCGGTATTAAACGTAGTTCTCCTAAAACAAAGCCCACAATTCGGTCCTTCTCCTGGCAGACCAGAAACATTTTATTGGATTCCCCGGTATATTTCCCATGGCGAATTTCCCTTTCCTTTTGGGTGGGTTCCTTAAAATAATAAGCCGATTGAGAAAGATGGGTATCATCAAAGATTTTCCAGAGAGTCATACAATCCTCCAGATCACTTTTTTTATAAGGACGAATCATAATCCGGCCTCCTTGGGCATGAAGGATTGTGGAGCGTCTATCAGGGGGGAATACATCATCAGGGCATGATTTTCTGTGATGTATTGATCCTCCACCTCTTCTGATTCTTTAAGGATCTTCCGACGAAGAATATTATTTCGGATATAAAAACCCTGCTGCTGGCTGATCCAGTGTTTTTCCTCGTAGACTCTATAGTTGAAGACCCCGGGGTTCTGGGCAAGCCATTGTCCATGAAGATGGCTTTCATCTAAATAGACGTTGAGAAGAAAGGGTTCCACCGAATCGTTCCGAATCTGCAGATCTCTATAGTTATACACACAGGTTGCTCCACTGCCAAAGGGCTGAGTCCGGTTACTGTCGGGGAATACATCGTAGCTATGGCGGAACCGTTGAGTGACGCTTAAAGGCGTGTGCAGGGTCATCCAGTAAAGTAGATTGGAAAGCTGGCATAACCCCCCGCCGGTTTTACATTGAGCTTGTCCATTGACCAGGACCATACCCTTTTTAAATCCCCTGTATGTGTAGGGTGCGCCGATGAGTTTCCAGTAGGAAAGAGTCATTCCTGGCTGCAAGATCAAACCGTTTAATTTTTTTATGGCCAGATTGAGATTGTGGATTTTATTGAGATCCATCCATAGTTCGGTATCCTTTAAGCCACGGAACAGGGGGGATTTATGTTGGAAAATGATATGTTGAAAACTCTTGCCCTCCATGGATGAAGACAATTTAGCGAAGCTTTTATTATTAATGATCCATTGGAGATATCTGAGATGAGTATAAAACATCCGTCCCAAAAAGATGCGTAGGGCTGAGCGTTTGATTCTTCTCATCCATTAAAAATAGTATATTTCCTGAGATCCCACAACCGATATTCCTTTACCTTCGCTGTCGCGGCCATCGTGGCCGCTTTTCCTCGCCGGCTCGGCGCTTAGTCCGGTTCGAGTCCCGGATTATAAATAAAAAGACCACCTCAACGAGGTGGTCTAAACTTAGCGA
>JAQICO010000098.1 GCA_027858495.1 Spirochaetaceae bacterium | reverse complement strand
TTATAATAATTTTCTCCGCTTCCTACGGTAAATACAAAATCTGCCCGCTTGGTACCTTCAATTTCCTGATCTTTATCGTCAACTTCATAATAATCTATGGTTACCACGTTCTTATCGGCCACGGTTTTACTGGCTTTGTCGATAACCATGGCATTCTGTTCCTGGATATTTTTCAGCTCTTCTTCTTCATCTTTATTAGCGATTTTAAACTGGGGCTCTTTAATTTCAATCCCCTTGTAATCACTAAGATCAAACTGGGGGAACACATCGTAGTTTATTGCAAAGGTCGTATCTTTGCCTAATTCAAAGTTTGGTTCTTCTTCAATCTTGGGATAGTCATATCCCAGGGGTTGATTTTCCTTGTCCAATCCTACTACTGCAGCTTAAAAGGCTTCATCGATCAAATTACCTGCAGTTTCCTGTTTAAGCCCATCTCCGAATTTCAGTTCTAGAATATTGCGGGGAACCTTACCCTTTCGAAAGCCCTTGATTTGAACTTCCTTGGCGTATTTCTGAAGCAGATTGTTATACGCCTTATCCCCTTCGGCTGCGGGGACAGTTACAGTCAGTTTTACTGCTGAATTATCCAGCTTTTCCACGTTTTTACTGATGTTCACCTGTATTTCCTCTTTAATAGTAATATCTGATACAAAAAAAACGACCTAGATAATATCCAGATCGTCCTACATAGATACTGTCATGGTAGATCGCTCTACCTGCGATCTAGTATTATTACGAGAGAAGGGACTCGAACCCTTATGCCGGAGCACTGGTTCCTAAGACCAGCGTGTCTACCAATTCCACCACTCTCGCAAGTACAATCTTTCTTTTTTTATGAGCCGTAAAGGGATCGAACCTTTGACCCGCAGATTAAGAGTCTGCTGCTCTACCATCTGAGCTAACGGCCCAATGTATGTACGTCCAGTAGGATTCGAACCTACGACCTACGGATTCGAAGTCCGGCGCTCTATCCAGCTGAGCTATGGACGCACATTTCCAGGGTGAATGACGGGACTTGAACCCGCGACAATCAGAACCACAATCTGACGCTCTACCAGCTGAACTACATTCACCTCGCATGCTGGAAAAACTTATATAAAAAAATAAATTATGTCAAGCATTGCTTTGTGTTATTCTACAAATGCTCCGTAAATCCAACCTTCACTTTGGTCTTCCAGGGTTAGCTTATACCAGAAATTACTTCCATAACTTCCAATGGTTTCGGCTTCAGGGCTTATGGCTGAAATTATACCCTCTGTACCACTGTTTAACATGGTAATTTCTTCCGAGGCAGTATCTGCAGCACTACGCATATTCACACCGTCTCTGGTTATTTTTACGCTGGCACCCAGGGCCAATGCCACAGCCTCTTCTACTACGGGGTTCGCTAGCTGGTCTGCTACTAATCGAGCTTCTTGATAAAAGGCTGAATTTCTAAAGGTTAATGCATCATTAATGATTTCCTTGGCCACATCGACATTGTTGATTGTTTGAGCCTTTTCTATCAAATTAATAACCTGCAGATCTTCCAGGGCTTGATTGCCAGAGCTGATATTATCTTTTTTTATGAAACCATCATGATATTTTTTATCCGAGGCTGTTACCCAACGAATTTCATAAAAAATGCCCTCTGTTCCCGTAATGGCTAAAAATTGTTTTGTTTTTATTGTATTGGCTGTCACTGCACCAAGTTCCGGTTTTTCATAGATGAGCATATCGTCTGTCATAATGGCAGGTTGAGCATCGGCAGGCAGGTATATTTCCCAGCACCAGCCTCTTTCACCTTCTTCATTGATTATTTCTAACCAGGTGTAATTTCCAATTTCTTTCGAATTCCCTGTCCACGTTACTTCTTCTAGGAAACTTAAATAATAAGCTCTTTCTTGATCCTGTCCAGCTGCGACTCTAACTCCCAAGGTCCCATCTCCGGGATAAATACTAAAACAGGAAATGCTTTCTTCTTCAACCGCAGGAATTTCTACCTGCTCCTCTTCTTCTTTTCCTAAACAACTAAAAAATACCAGTGAACCAACAAAAATTAGTAATAACAGCTTTTTCATATTTCTCCTCATTTTATTATGCAAATCCCTATAGATTTTTATTGAAAAGGTTTTTGCAAATTTATTATACATACTAATACAAAGTTTCTAAACTCTCAATTATTTTTTTGGGGTTTGGGATAGGCTTAGAGTCATAAGAAATTTAAAAACGACTAATTTCACAATTTTAATGTTTCTATTGACAGAAACAACCGGACGCGTTATAGTCTGCTGTATCTATGAGTAGATACATTTGGAGGAAGTGATGAAATCCTATTTGATAAAAACCCTGGATGGGGAGAGGTTTACTCCCTTTGGACTGGCTAAAAAACTGGGGGCTTCGGTAATTTTGGAGTCTACCTCCCTAGATAAAGGTCAGGCAAGATATTCGGTATTGTTGGTTAAAGAGGCCTTTCGGTTGATTCATATGGAGGACACTCCAGAGATCAAACGCAGCAGTCCCAAGGGATGGGAACAGCTGGAACGTAAGGGCAGAGATATACTGGATTTCTGTGTGGCCCTAGCCCAAGAGCATGAAGCGCTGGATAAAGAAGTGGACTTTCCCGTTCCCTCGGGGGGCGTGGGATACCTCTCCTTCGAGTTTTCCCAGTTCTGTGATGCCATGGAATTCCCCAAAGAACGACCTTCTTTGATTCCCATGGCTCAATTCATCTTTGGACATTTATTTTTAATCTATGACCATTACCGTGATGAGATTAATTTGGTTGGGCTGAATTACAAAGACAGATCCTGCGATTTGGATGCTCTTATGAAAGAGACTGTAGAACGCATCGAAGATCTGGATTTTAACTATCTCAAAGAAAACCGGCATCAGCATAAATTTAAAATAATATCTTCCAAAGAGAGGGAAGAGGAATATAAAAAGGCGGTTGAGATTATCAAGAAAGAAATCGTTGCAGGTAATCTTCTGCAATGTGTTCCTTCCCGGCGCTTAGAAGTGGAATCTACCATGTCCGCCCTGGAGGCCTACCGCAACCTTAGGCGCAGCAATCCTTCACCCTTTCTATTTTATCTGGATTTTGGTGAATATCAGCTTTTCGGCGCCTCTCCGGAACTGCAGGTTCAGAGTGATGGAACCACCGCTACGGTACGGCCCATCGCCGGAACCCGTCGAAGGGGTAAAGACCGCGTCGAGGATCTAGCCATGGAAAAGGAGCTGCTGGCCGATGAAAAAGAAGCGGCAGAACATCTGATGCTGGTTGACCTGGCAAGAAACGATTTAGGCCGAATCTGCCAGGCCGGTTCGGTGGAAGTAACCGCCCTAAGGACCATCGAACGATATTCCAAGGTGATGCACATCGTTTCTGAAGTGAAAGGAACCTTGAAACCCGGTGTGGGGGCCGATGAGGTGATCCGAAAGACCTTTCCTGCAGGCACTGTTTCCGGAGCTCCTAAAATTGAAGCGGTAAACCGTATCGGAAAAATCGAAAAGATCAACCGGGATTTTTACGCCGGTCTGGTGGGATTTATCGATGCCGGTGGTAAAACAGAATCCTGCATAACCATCAGAAGTTCCTTGAAAATTGACGGGAAATTCGTCTTCCAGGCAGGAGGGGGCATCGTCTATGATTCCCAACCGGAAAGAGAATTGGAAGAAACCAATGAAAAAATGAGAGCCCTGGCCGGGGCCATTGGACTGGAGGTCTAACAATGATTGTAATGATAGATAACTACGATTCCTTCACCTATAACGTGGTGCAGTATGTCTCTGAGCTTTCCGGCGAGGAACTTAAGGTTTTTAGAAATAATAAAGTGACTCTGGAGGAACTGGATGCTCTAAATCCCGATTCCCTGATTATCTCGCCAGGGCCTGGCAGACCCGATGGAGCGGGAATCTCACTGGCGGCCATCAAGCATTTCGCCGGAAAAATACCCCTTCTAGGTGTTTGCCTGGGCCATCAGGCCATTGCCGCGGCCTTTGGGGGCAAAATCATCGGCGCTCAACGGATTGTTCACGGTAAAAAGGAAGTGGTGGAACATGATGGTATGGGCTTATTCAGAGGATTGCCCCAGGGAGTTCAATTTGTCCGATACCATAGCCTTGCAGCTCAGGAAAGCAGTCTGCCTGATTGCCTGGAGATTACCAGCCGCACGGCCGACGGAGAAATAATGGGGCTGCGTCATAAAGAATACGATATCGAAGGAGTTCAGTTTCATCCTGAGTCTGCCGGAAGCGACATGGGCAAGGCCCTGCTGCGTAATTTTTTGAAATATCACCGTTTGCCCTTCCGTAAGAAGGAAATCCTCAGCACCGTGCTGGCCGGTAAGGATCTAAGTCAGCAATTGGCCGCAGAATTTATGGATGAGCTCACCGAAGGGAATTTGAATCCGGCTTATATCGCCGCAGTATTGGTGGGGCTGAACTGTAAGGGCATTACCGCCGAGGAAGTGGCGGGCTGTGCCGGCGTATTGATGAAGAAGAAAAAGCACGTGAAGGTGCCTCGGGAGACCCTGGATACCTGCGGCACCGGCGGAGACGGATTGGAAACCTTTAATATATCCAGTTTTTCCGCCCTTATTGCAGCATCGGCCGGAGCAGTGATAGCCAAACATGGTAACCGGGCCGTCAGCTCCAGGAGCGGCAGTGCGGAATTTTACCGGGAATTGGGCTTGCCCATTGAGCAGAGCCCTCAGGAGGCCGCCGATTCTATCGAGCAAGAAGGATTCAGCTTTCTATTTGCTCCGCTTTTCCATGGAGCCATGAGACATGCCGGTCCGGTACGTCAGGAATTGGGCATTAAAACTATAATGAATTGTCTTGGTCCCTTGGTGAATCCTGCCTCGGCCAGTTATCAATTGATCGGTGTTTACGAACCCAAGATGTTGCCCATTATGGCCCGGGCCGCCCGGATGCTGGGTGTGAAACGGGTGATGACCCTTCGGGGAGACGACGGTCTGGATGAAATTTCCCTGACCACCACCACCCAGTGTTTCCTCATTGAAGAAGACGGAACAGAGAAGGAATTTTCCATGGATCCCCGGGACTTGGGATTTGATCTTGTAAACATGAAAGATCTGAAGGGTGGTACAGGTGCTGAAAATGCTGACCAGGCCCGGGAACTTTTACAGGGCAAGGGCAAAAAGGCCCTTCGAGATATCTGCGTACTTAACGCAGGTGTAGCCTTGATGGTTTCCGGCAAAGCAAAGGACTACGCCCAGGGCATAAAACTGGCTGCTGAGGCTCTGGATGGCGGCAAAACAGCTGCTCTGGTAAAAAAACTCCAGGCCAGAAATAAGGAAGCCTAGATGACCATATTGCAAGAAATTGCTCAGCGGCGCCAGCAGCGTCTGGATGTGGAAGGTTTTGGCCTGGGGGTGGAAATTCCCCATGAGCGGCTAGTACCCATTACTCCCTTTATGGCAAAAAACGGGCTTATCTGCGAGGTGAAGCGCAAATCCCCAAGAAAGGGTGTGATCAACGCCCAGCTGGACCCGGTAAAACAGGGCGCTCTCTATAAGCAGAGCGGCGCCGGCAATATCTCGGTGCTAACCGAGGAGGATTACTTCGGCGGCAGCCTGGCAGACCTGATTGCTCTGAAGCAGGCCCATCCCGAGGTTTCGGTGTTGCGCAAGGATTTTTTACTTCATGTGGAAGATATTGAAGTGGCCTATCGTTGCGGCGCCGACGCCTTTTTACTGATTGCCGCCATGCTGGAGCCCCAAAGGCTGGAAGAAATGTTCCGCCGGGGAGTGGAGTTGGGAATGACTCCCCTGGTGGAGATACATAATGAAGAGGAGTTACAGTCCGTTGCGCCCCTGAATCCCCCGGTTGTGGGAATCAACTGCCGGGATTTGAAAACCTTCAAGCTGGACCGGCTGATGCCCCTGGCGCTGATGCAGAAAATCCAATGGCCCTGTAAAGTGGTCTACGAATCGGGGATTTTCTACGCCGAAGAAGCCCGATTTGTATTAAGCACAGGCTTTTCTGGAATTTTAGTGGGCGAAGGAGTGGTTCGTAAAGCTGGATTAGCCCAGGAGTTAGCCCAATGCTTTGAAGAACCAACCCAGGATCACTATGCTGTGTGGAAACATATCATGGCCGGAAAAAAGCCCGGACGGCCCTTGGTAAAGCTATGCGGTCTCACCCGAAAGGAAGATGTAGCAGCTGCCGTTGATGCCGGAGCCGATCAGCTGGGCATTATCCTGGCTCCTTCTCCCAGGAATGATTCTCTGGAATTTATCGCCTCCCTGGACCTTGAAAAATTTACCCGGAAGGACGGCTCTATCATCCCCAGGGTGGGCGTGGTGGTACTGGAACACGGACAGGATGTCCCTCAGGATATTCAAAAATTGTTAACCCAGGGGCATTTGCAGGCTCTGCAGTTTCACGGAAAGGAAGAACCTTCCATACTGCGGGGGTATCCCGGTTATAAAGCCCTGCGCCCCAAGGCAGCGGAGGATCTGCAGAAGATAAAGGACTATGGTCCCCAGCCTGTGATGCTGGATGCTTACCGTCCGGGAGTGGCCGGCGGCACGGGAGAGCAGATATCTAGGGATGATTTACAGGCCGCAGAGCAGCCCTGATGGCTGGCCGGCGGATTGAATCCAGATAATATTTTGGAAGTATTGAGGGAATATAACCCCTATATAGTGGATCTTTCCAGCGGACTTGAAAAAGAGCCGGGGATAAAGGATCATAACAAAATAAAGAAATTCTTTAAGGAGATAGAGGCCTATGAATTTGGTGGATAGTTTTTTTGGACCCTACGGGGGCCGCTATGTTCCCGAGGTCCTTCGGGAACCCCTGGAAGAGCTGGAAGAGGCCTTTACCCGGGCCATGGCTGATCCGGCCTTTATGGCCGATCTGGAAAAATACCGAAAGACCTATATCGGACGGCCTACACCCATGCTGCATGCGGAAAATGCCAGCCGGGAATTAGGCGGTGCGGATATTTACATAAAATTAGAGGGGCTGGCCAATACCGGCGCCCATAAAATTAACAATGCCCTGGGACAGGCTCTATTGGCCAAACGCATGGGTAAAACCCGGGTGATCGCAGAAACCGGAGCCGGCCAGCACGGTCTGGCCACAGCGGCGGCCTGTGCTCGGCTGGGCTTGGAATGTGTGGTATACATGGGTTCGGTGGATATCCGACGTCAGAAGCCCAACGTGTTTTGGATGGAGATGTTTGGAGCCAAGGTTGTGTCGGTGGAAAGCGGAACCAAAACCCTGAAGGATGCGGTAAACGAGGCCCTACGAGACTGGGCCGCCACCTTCAGTGATACTTTTTATGTTTTGGGCTCCGCCCTGGGACCAGCACCCTATCCCCATATGGTCAGGGAATTCCAGTCGGTCATCGGCCGTGAAGTGAAGGAACAACTGGATATGGATAAAGTGGACGCCATGATCGCCTGTGTGGGCGGTGGCTCCAATGCCATCGGCTTTTTTGAGCCCTTTATAGATGAAGCAACCCCCCGATTGATCGGCGTAGAAGCCGGTGGCCGCGGACCAGGGATTGGTGAAAATGCCGCCCGTATGACCGAAGGAAAGGTGGGCATTGTCCAAGGTTACAAGAGCCGTTTCCTGCTAGATGACGAAGGCCAGGTACAGCATACCCACTCCATCTCAGCGGGTTTGGATTATGCGGGGATAGGCCCTCAATTGGCAGCGCTGGCCGATACCGGACGGGTGGAATTTCGCGAGGCCACCGACGATAAAGCCCTGGAGGCCCTGAAGTTCTTTGCCCGTACCGAATGCGGTAACTTCGCCTTGGAAAGCGCCCATGCTGGTGCCGGTGCCATGGAACTGGCCAAGGAACTTGGACCGGGCAAGACCCTGGTGGTTAATATGAGCGGACGGGGAGATAAGGATCTTTTTATAACCGCAGGCGCCCTGGGCGGAGAAGAATGGAGAGCCTTTTTAAAGGATGAAAGTGAGAGAACCTATGGCTAAAAATATGATGACCCATTTAGTAGCAGGATACCCCAGTATGGAGGAATCCCGCAGGATAGCGGAAGAACTGATCAAGTCCGGAGCCGGCGCTCTGGAAATTCAGTTCCCCTATTCAGACCCCATGGCCGACGGCCCGGTGATTCAGGAGGCCTGTCAAAAATCTCTCGATGCCGGGTTTAAGCTGGAACAGGGCTTTAAAATGGTGAAGGACATTTCACAAGCCTTCGATAGACCTATCTATATCATGAGTTACGGCGGTCCGGTTTACACCGTTGGAGTGGAAAACTATGTCCGCCGGGCCAAGGAAGCCGGAGCAAGAGGGTTGATCATTCCAGATTTGTGTATCGGCCTGGATGAAGGGCTCTATGCCGCTGGAGATGCTGCGGGAATGGAAATCGTTCCTGTACTTATCAGCACGGTGGATAAAAAACGGCTGGAAGAAATTCTGGATCTTAAACCGGAATGGATATACCTGGTATTGCGCCGGGGAATCACCGGGACCTATACCGAACTGGGGGAGGAACAGATAACCCTTCTGAAGGAACTGCAGCAGCGGGACGTCAATGTCTATGTGGGCTTTGGCATACAAAAGGCAGAGCAGGTGGAAATGCTGGCGCCTATCTCGGCCGGACAGATTGTGGGTTCTCAGCTGGTTCGGGCTATCCAGACTGCCATGGTCCAGGGAAAGGATCCCGCAGCAGGTGCAGGTGCCCTGCTGAAGACCCTTTTGGGGAATTGATATGTCCCTAGACTCCCAGGATCCCCTGATCTCCCCAGAAGCCTGTAAAGATATGATGGAAATACGCCGGGCCATAGATGATCTGGATCAGCAATTGGTGCAGATCATCGCCCGCCGCGCGGAATATGTGAAAGTTGCTGCCGCCTTTAAAAAGGATCGCAAGGCTGTGAAGGATTCTAAGAGGGTAGCCCAGGTTTTAGAATCCAAGGCGGCTCTGGCCCGGAAATACCATGTTTCAGAGGATCTTATTCGTATGATATATAAGAATATGATCGACTTTTTCATCCAACAGGAGATGGAAGAGTGGGAGATGAAAAAAGATTAATCAGCCTTGAGAATATATTTGTATAGATTTATAGAATACAGAAAAAGAAGGAGCATCCATGGCCATTCACTACGATTCGGTGGTCCCTTGGGGAAGGGCCTTTGAAGAATACATAGATATGTTTTCCCTAACTGAAGAGGATCTCAAAAAAAGAATCCTGGGTTGTGGTGATGGCCCGGCGAATTTTAATAATGAGTTGACCAAACGGGGCGGCTTTATACAATCTGTAGATCCTATCTATCAATATTCCAAAGGGGAAATTGAAAACCGTATAGAGGAAACATTCCCAATAGTCATAAAACAAACTCAAAAGAATAAAGATCTATTCGTTTGGGGAAAAATTAAAGATATTGATTATTTGGTAAATATTCGAAAAAATGCTATGGATTCTTTTCTAAATGATTTTGAACAAGGAAAAATCCAGGGCAGATATATCTATGGGGAATTACCCGATCTACCGAAGTTAAAATCAAAATTCGATTTAGCTCTATGTTCCCATTTATTCTTTTTATACTCCGATAATCTGTCTTATAGTTTTCATGAAAAATCCATCGACAGTATTTTAAAAATTGCCCATGAAATACGAATCTTTCCCCTGTTGGATCTAAGCGGACGAAGGTCGGTTTATGTGGATAAAATCATTGAGAAATACAGCGATGAAAATCATCTGGTTGAAGAGTTTACTGTGGACTATGAATTTATCAAAAGAGGGAATAAAATGCTTTCCATTAAGACTATCCCTTAAAATAAAATTGAATATCCGGTGAATTTACCTGTGTCTTCCCATAACAGAGGATTCAACCAATAATCCACGGGGATTATTGGTTGATTGAGATAATGAGTCTTTAAGATTTATAACAACTCCAATAAATTGGCCATTTCAATCATAGCTAAAGCTGCTTCAAATCCCTTGTTGCCTCCCTTTACTCCCGCCCGTTCCAGAGCCTGTTCCATGCTGTCGGTGGTTAATACTCCAAAGGAAATGGGGCAGTCTTCCTTTAAACTTACCTGTGCAATGCCCTTGGCTGCTTCGGAGGCAACAAAATCAAAATGGGGAGTGGCCCCTCTGATTATCGCCCCCAGGCATAGTACTCCATTATATTTTCCACTTCGGGCAGCTCTCTGGGCAGCCAGAGGAAGTTCAAAGGCCCCGGGAACCCTGATCAAGGTAATATCGTCACCCTGCCCACCGTGACGGATTATTGCATCCTCGGCACCCTTTAATAATTGTCCGGTTATCAAATCGTTGAACCGGCTGACCACAAAGGCCCATTTCTTTTCCGTACAAATTAAATTGGCTGAATATTCTTTCATGGCTATACTCCTATGCTTAGCTGATGACTAAATTTTTCTTTTTTTGTGAGCAGATATTTAAGATTTTCCTTCTTAGGCTGAATCTCAAGAGAATGTCGTTCCACTTTAAAACCCTGGTTTTCCATCTGGAGGATTTTGTCGGGATTATTGGTTAGTAATTTTATGGATTGGATACCCAAATCTCTCAATATCAACGCGGCTGTTTGGTAGTCTCTAAGATCTGCTGCATGACCCAGGGCGGTATTTGCTTCCAGGGTATCCAGCCCTTGTTGCTGAAGTACATAGGCCTTCATTTTTTCTATAAGACCTATTCCCCGGCCTTCCTGGCGAAGGTAAATGAGTATTCCGCCCTCCCTGGATAATATTTCCAGGGATGTTTCCAGCTGCTCTCCGCAGTCACAGCGTTTTGAGCCGAAGACATCGCCAGTCATACATTCTGAATGAATTCGTACTAAGGGGGATTCTCCCATAGGATGATTTTGAGAAATCAAAGCCAGGGGATGTTGGGTTTCTTCCCCTAGAACCGGATAGGTATTCAAGAAAAAATTACCCTGAGACAGGGGAAGTTCAACGGTATTGTATGCTTTGAAAAAATATTGCATAAGAGTTTCTATGGTTAATATCCCCAGGCCTTCTTCCTCGGCGAAATCCATTAGTTCTTTACCCCGGGCCATGGAATCCCCCTTTCCAAGGATTTCACATATTACCACCGCTTCCTCGCACTGGGCGGCCCTTGCCAGGTCAATCGCTCCCTCGGTATGTCCCGGTCTCTTTAATATGCCGCCCTCTTTTGCTATTAGTGGAAATATGTGTCCCGGTCTGGCGAAATCACCGGGTTGAGCCTTTTGCTGACCCAGCAGAGAGATGGTGGTATTCCTGTCCATCACAGAAATACCGGTACTTATTCCCATCAGGGCATCCAGCGATTGTGTGAAGGCCGTATAGTGGAGGCTGTTATTTTCACGGACCATGGGAGTCAATCCCAATTTATCAGCCTTTTTTTCGCTTAGGGCTACACAGATCAAACCCTTAGCCCTGTCCACTAAAAAACGGACTTTTTCTTTACTGCTGTATTGAGCAAAGAAGAGTATATCCCCTTCATTTTCTCTGTCTTTCGAATCCTGCAGAATGATCATTTCTTCATTGCTAAGACGTTTTACTGCTTCTTTTACATCTATATATAGAATCATAGTTATCCACATTGTTTTAATTTATTTTCATCGACCATTTGGCTTTTTTCTATTGATTCCCCGATGATTCGTTGCTGAATATCTTCTTCCAGGTTCACTCTTTGGCCCACACGTTTCATGGGTAAGGTGGTCCTGGACCAGGTATCGGGAATAATATTGACAACAAAGCCCTGGGAAAACATGTCATAGACGGTCAAACTGATTCCGTCCAGGGCGATGGAGCCTTCCTTCAGTAGCCTGCCTTTCCAGCCGGAACAGTCCACCCTTACAAGGAAGTCCTTAGGTCTTTTCTCTATGGCCTTGATCACACCCTGCCCGGAAACATGGCCCTGTACCATATGTCCATCCATACCATCCCCCAGATTTAAGGAAGGTTCCAGATTCAGATAAATACCCGGATAAATATAGGCCAGGGTCGTTTTATCCAGGGTTCCGCTAAGAGCTTCCACGGTAAAACTTTTCCGCCCCAGAGCAGTTACACTTTGACATACCCCGTCCAGGGCTACCGAAGAACCTAGTTCAAGCTGATCTATTATCCTGGAACTGGATATCTCATAACGCATATAGTTACGGCTCCTGGTTACACCAAGAACTCGGCCGATTTCTTTTATCATCCCTGTGAACATAAAGTCCCCCTGAATATTCCATTAATTTCAACATCTGAACCGCTGGACAGGCAGTTTTGAATTTCAAAACGCTGAAATCCCTTGGGGATAATCCCCTGTGCTGTTATGCAAGGCTGTCCTTGTCCCCAAAAGAAAGGAGCCACAAACCAGGTGATCTCCTGAACCAGATGATCTTCCAATAAACAACCCGCCAGTTTTCCTCCACCCTCTACCAGGAGAGTCGAAATATTCAGATCTCCCAAGATCTGTAACAGCTCATGAAGATCTAATAGACTGCCCGGGTCCGCATTTATTGGAAAGGTTTTTACGCCCAGATTGGACAGTTCTGAAAGTTTCTTTTGATTGGAATAATTCCTGTTGTAAAAAATCCATCGCTCACTTGTTTTAGATTCAAAGACCCTAAGATTAATGGGTAATTCCAGGGTGGGATCCAAGAGGATCCCTATGGGATTAAGTCCGGAGTCTCCCCGTTGAGTCAGCTGGGGATTATCCATCAATAGGGTATTTTTACCCACCATGACTGCCTGGTATTTTCCCCGTAACTGATGCACCCTTCTATGAGATTCTTCACAGGAAATCTTTACGCCTCCCTTGCCGATGGGTGCGATATAACCATCCATGGTTTGGGCCATCTTTAAATGTACATAGGGAAGACCGCAGCCACTGAAATGGTGATATTTTCTATTAATGTACCGCTCTTCCTGGGATTGAATGCCGGTGATTACTCTAATGCCCTTGTCCCTCAGGAAGGAAATCCCTTTACCTGATACTCTTGGGTTGGGATCTTCTGAAGCAACTACCACCTGTTTCACACCAAAATTGACGATTGCCTTGGTACAGGGGGCATTAACTTTCATCGGGTCATCATGGCAACAGGGTTCCAATGTTGTGTAAAGGGTACTTCCTTGGGCCAAGGATCCTGCTTCTCCAAGGGCTAGCATTTCAGCATGGGGCCCACCTCTTTTTTCATGGTAGCCCTGTCCTACAATTTTTCCTCGGGATACCACCACTGCACCTACATGGGGATTGGGTGCTGGGGTTCCTTTTTGTGCCAGGGCGAGTGCCTGTTTCATAAAAACTACATGATTCAATTAATAACTCCTTTGGACTAAGGAGTTCCGGGGTTATTTCTCTAATTTAAGTTGTTTTTCAAAAATTAGAGAAGGATAATTTTTGTTGGAATTATATATTCCTCTAAAAATCATCCCTTTGATTTTCTACCATCCGGACTATACCGTCGGCATTGGAATTTCACCAATTCAACTCTCCCTAGGGAGAGGTCGCGGGCTGTAACCGCCGGTCAGGAATTGCTTTTTAAAAGCGCACCTTACCCCGAAAATCAAAATGTCCTCAGCTGCATTGGCAGCATGTTGCAAATTGTACTACAACATAGAAGTCTGGTCAATCTATAACTGGTGAAGCCTACTTTTCAAGGGATAGAATCTGCCCCTTTTCGTTTAACAGATAATTTTCATTTTGGTGGACCACTTGGGCTGCTCCCTGTAAAAAGGGTGTGGCATAACTGAAATGTTCCATGAACATGGGGTGGCCATCTTCATCGAAAAATAGATAACCCTTTTGGTCTTGGCATAGAAATGTATGATGGTCCAGACTGTTGATTCCTTTGAAAATAAAGGGAAGTATTTCTTGTCCTTTTATATCTACCAATCCACTTTTTTTTGCTCTTGTCAGTACTAAATATCCATTTCCCAAAGATTCAATCCAGCTGTAAAGAGTAGGGAATAGTATGTTTTGGTGATCATCCAATACTCCCCACCGGTTCAGATCAAAACAGAAGATAAAAATCCCGGATTCAAGATATTCAAGATTTATCAAATCCGGAACAGATACATTTTTACCGGTGGCATCTATGAGCCCCCATTCTTCTTTCCCTCGCCGATATCCGGCAATCCCTTCATAAAAGGATGTGAAACTATAGTCGTCATATGAGGTAATAAAGCCTTCTTCCATCATATAAAGGGCCTGTTTTCCGGATTTTTCGACTTGAAAGAGGCCATCTCCAAGTATGTGAATATCATCAAAGCCCTCAGGGATAATTACATCGCCGAAGCGATTAAGTACTATTCGGTCATTTCCTTTTTTTAAACTGATAAAATGATCGTCCCAATCTAATACTTCCTCAAAGTCACAGGGAATGATATCTCTTCCTTCCAGGTCAATAAGCCCGTAAAATTGGTCTTTTTTATAGACATATCGGTCATCTCCCATAAGAACCGGTGTATTATGCAGGTCGTAACCTCTGGGGAAAATATCCCGCCCATGGTCGTCCATTATGCGCCAGTGTCTGCCGTCGAGACTGTAATGGATACTTCTTGGATGAATCTCCACAGATTGACCATTCTTTAAAAGTTGGTGTTCCTGGGCATCCCAGAGAGACAGACTTATCCCTCCGCCCTTTCTGATATACTTTATGCGGAAACCCTGGATGTCTTTACATGTCAATTGGGAAACTCTTTCCATATTATTAATTGTAAGTTTTTAAACGGGAAAACTCAAAATAAACTTTGTATTTTTTTCAACCTTGCAAAATCTGTTGGTATTAACAAAACTTAAACATGTACTTTAAAATCATCAGGCGGCAGTAAAGAGATGCTTCAGGCCATGGTAAGGCTTGAGGAATTGACTCGTAATGTGTCTTCTGTCTCTCAATCACAGGCAGAACAGAGCAGTCATGTTGGAAGTAGTTTGGATCATTTGAATACAGCAGCTGGGGAGATTCAGAAGAAAATGCAGCAGAATAAGGAGCTGATGAAAGATTTTGATAGATTTATCACCAGCCTTGGGGATATAATTAAACGTAACAGTCAGCTTGTTAAGGGCTTGACCGATGTTTCATAGCTGATTTCTCAGGAGGATTCAACTGGACGCTGCACAACAATTATGCGATATGGGTAGGTTTATGCTTAGAGAAGGGCTAATTTACCGTACCTGGGGAAATTTCAGCATAAGAATCTCTCAAAATAGTTTTTTAATAACCCCCTCAGGACTCAATTATCAACAAATTACCCCTTCCGATTTAGTTGAGTTATCCATTTATAATGGCCGATATAAAGGACTGAATTCTCCATCCTCCGAAAGAGAAGTGCATCGAATATTCTATCAACAGAATCCAAATATAAATGCGGTATTTCATACTCACCAAATTATGGCTTCTATATTGGCATCCCGAGGCAGGGATTTTCTTCCTGCCCAACAGTGGCATGGAAATTTAGGCCAAGTGGTTCCTTGTTGTGCCTATGCTCCCTCGGGTTCGGCCAAAATGAGTAGAAATATAAAAAAAATCCTGAGGAAAACCACTCCCAAAGCGTTGCTTCTGGCCAATCATGGTGCGGTGATTTGCGGTATAAATGTGGAAGAGGCCCTTAAACGAACCAGACTGTTGGAACAGGCCTGTGAAGAATATATTGCCCGTCAGGCCAGTGCCTTTAGTGAGGGTAGAGTAGAAAATGCACAAGAACGTCTGGAGTATTTTAAGAAAAAATATCCCAGAAGGAGAACTCCATGAAACAGGAGCTGATAAACCTTGCCAATAACTTGAAAGAACAGGGGCTTTTGAAGGAACCTCGGGATTTAGCCATCCTCCATGATTCCGATTTATATTGTCTCTATAGTTCTGTTGATTTGGATAATCTTGGTCTCCATGATGTTCAGATCAGCCCATTGGCAGATATAGGTCCAGCACACGGAATTCTGGATCTCTTCCGACAAGCCATGGCGGCACGAAGCAATATCAGGGTAGTGCTGCTTTCCCGAGGACCATACAGTCTTGCGGCCTCTTCATTGGGAGTTAATCTTCCTTGTTTACTGGATGATGGTGCGCAGATCCTCGGACCGGTTCTTCGGTCTACACAAGTTGGCAGAATAAAGGCCTCACTGACCGGAGTCTCGGCTTTGTTGGTTCACCATACCGGCGGTTTATGCTGCGCAGAAAATATCTATGACCTTGAAGCTACTGCATCCATCCTGGAAAAATGCTGTAGAGCCGTTGTTGATGGATGGTTTCTTGGGCCGCCTTCAAAAATTTCATGGTTTCAGAGGAAAATAATGCATTGGAAATACCGTCGATTTTATAGCGGCAAAGCCATAGGCCAGGCATAATGTCAGCAATTGGGAACAATCACTAATCGGTCAAGCTCTCCAGACGTTCCGCTTCGTTTTTCGCTTTACTTGATAGATCCCCGATTTCTTCGGCTGACTGGGTTACCTGTTTTATCTCCTTGAAGATACTCTGGATTCCTGAATTCATTTCTTTTGAAGAAGCTACCAATTCCTTTAATTGCTTTTCAAGATGTTGAGACATTTTTTGCTGCTGATCGGTTTCGCCCCTCAGGGCTTGGCCTTCCTTATTTAACGAGACAAGAGTATTTTGAACCTGCTCACTGGATTGTTTTTGACCGGCCATAGTGATGTATAATTGGTCGATACAGTTAACGGTTACCCGGGTTTTCCCTGTGATTTCCTGGAAGGTTTCATTGGCTCTTTGGTTGTTTTCCACACCTTCCTTTATCTTATCCCTTATATGCTGAAGTTCCAGAATAACCTCGGCCGCTCGTTTGGAAGATCCTTCAGCTAATTTCTTTATCTCCTGGGCTACCACAGCAAATCCCCGGCCGCTGATACCGGCATGGGCGGCCTCAATGGAGGCATTCATGGATAGTAAATTGGTTTTGTCTGCCAGGTCATTCATGGCATCCACCACCTGAAACACATTGGCAGAGAGCTCCAGTATTTCATCCATGGATTTACTGGAGGTTCCCATGGCCTGTTCCCCCAGGGTGGATAACTGCTCAAGGGTCTGGCCAGAGTGGGCCACTTCTTGCAGGCCTGTGGTTACCTGGTCTATGGTTTTTAACATTTCCTCTATGGTTCCGCTGGTCTTTAATATCTCTTCTGCCTGATTATCCAGCCGTTGGAACACCGATTCCGAGGTTCTTAACAGAGATTCCACATCCTCTCCGGATTCCTGTGTAAGCTTAGACTGTTCTTGAACTTTTATGGAGATATTTTCACTGTCTTTACTTAGGGTTTCCATAGAATCCCCTGCCTGCTGAATATTATCGTCCAAATCCTGGCTGATGGAGGACAGCGAGCCGCTACAACTATTTATTTCGTTTAAAAGAGAGGTTAATCCTTCTTTCTGCTCCTCCATTTCACTGCTGTAACGGGCAAGAGATTGATGGTTTTTTATGGCTCTTAAGGCCTGGGTGACAAAAATACATATATCAAAAATGACAATTCCCGGGCCTTGCAGCCAGAAAAAGGGTTCTTTGCCCATAAAGACGAAAGCAAAATCATAGAAGGCCGCCAATAAACCAAAGGCCACTCCAATTCCAACAATCAGAGCATCGGGATTCTTTTGTCTCGCTGATTTTACCATTATTACCGCAATCAGAATTAACCATATACCCCCTGGGCCCAAAGAAGGTACAAATATACCCATGCCCGAACTATAATCCCGGGCAAACAGAGGGTAACAAAGTACTATGAGACTTTGCACTCCTACCACGGTCCTTCTGAGCCATTGGACATTAAAAATGCCGAAATATTCCAGGATAAACAGAGTTAGAAAAAGGAAAAACACCGATAACATGCTCTTTCCAATGATAAAGAAGAGTATCGGATTAAGAATATTGATAAAAAGACCCATTTCAGAGAAATAGATGCCCAGCGCAATATTGGCCAGGGCAAACCATAGGGCTCCTTTATTTTTATGGTTGCAAAAAAATTGCAATAAAAAGTAAAGAGAGATAAAGAGGGATAAAAATCCAAAGGCCAAATACATTCCGGCATTGAGAAAGTCCGATAGATTTTTTCTCTGATAGCTGATGTTGTAATCTTCAATCTGCCAGGGGGCGATATCGGGGAAATCTCCCTGAGGGGAATAATATTTCACTGCCAGGGTGTTTTTTTCATTCCAGTTTATTAAACCGGGGGGAAGCTGAACCGTGCGGTAGGTATATTTGGGAAAGAAAAAATTATCACCCATTACACCGGATTGTGAGATGGGTTGTCCGTTCAGCCATATTTCCAAGGCCCCCTTAAACTTACCCAAATTTACATCGAGCATCTGCTGAGATAGATTTTGTGATGGACGAAAATCACTGCGAATCCATAAAACCTGTTGCCCCTCAGTGATTTTGGAAGGCATACTGAAAGGGAGTTCCAAAAATTGCCAATTTCCACCCTGATTGTAGGTTTCTTTATAATCCTGAGAAAGCTTGTAACTATATTCCAGTAAGCCCTTGGACTGGGATATCTCCTCTATCTGTTGAGCTGTTAAGTTAAAGGTGATAAAAATAAAAAATAGTAAGGCCAGGAAACGATTCATAAAGGTTTCTCCGGTTTTTATAAAATCATGGGGCTTCTGAACCATGTTGTCAATTCATTTTTATAAATTGATCCTTCTTTTTTATGAAGGAACTTCCAATATTATTGAAGTCTTTAAGAGTAAAACTTTTTAATGTTTCTAATTCCTGTAATTAAAGGGGAGTCTTTCGTATCTTCAGGGTTTCCTGTTTCTCCTGCCGAGCCTCGATGCTGCGGTTTTGGTAATATTCATAAAGATATTCCTGACTGTTAAAACTTCCGGCTTTTCCAGGTTTCAGCCTGATCCAGCGGCCTGACTTTTTTAATTGATGGGCTTGGCAGTTATCGGCCATGGTATATTCTAAGATATGTTTTACCTGTTCTCGATGTTCTGGATCCAGTAAGGGGAAAAGTAACTCCACCCGGCGTTCGAGATTTCTTGGCATCCAGTCAGCCGAGGATAAATAAATTTCCTCTTGCCCACCGTTAAGGAAATAATAACAACGGCTGTGTTCCAGATACCGACCTATAACCGAAATAATTCGGATATTTTCACTTAATCCTTCAACCCCGGGGATCACCGAACAGATCCCTCGGATATTTAACTCTACCTTTACCCCAGCTTGAGAGGCTTTATACATCATTTCAACCATTTCCGGATCGGTAATACTGTTGAATTTTCCAATAAACCTGGCTTCTTCTCCCTCTTGAGCCCGGGATATTTCACGTTCTAAAAGTGATATCACCTGTGATTTTAGAGAGAAGGGGGCCATGGCTAATTTGTGTAATTCCGGAGGATCTGAATGGCCGGTTAGAGCGTTAAAGAATTGGGCTGCCTCCAAGGTTAAATCTTCTCTGGTGGTGAGTAAACTAAAATCCGTATATATTTTAGCGGTAATGTCATTGTAATTTCCCGTGCTCATATGGAGGTAACGCTTGAAGCCTTCTTTTTCTTTCCGGAGAATAAGCAATGCCTTGGCATGTACCTTCAATCCCGCCACACCAAATATGACCAAGGCCCCTGCTCTGGTGAGTTTTTTTGCACCTCTGATATTGCGGTTTTCGTCGAATCTAGCTTTTAATTCCACCAGTACTGTTACCTGTTTTCCTGCCTTGGCTGCTTCCAGCAGGGCTAGGATTACCGGGGAGTCGGTGCTGGTTCTGTAGAGGGTCATTTTTATGGCCATCACTCTGGGATCTTCCGCGGCGGCTTGAATAAGCTGAACCACAGGAATGAAACTCTCATAGGGATGATGAAGCAGAATATCCCTCTCAAGCAGTTTTTTCCAGGGAGGTTTATTATCCAAAAGATAGGGTGATGTTTGGGGTTTTTGTTCCGGCAGCATCAGTTCTAAAGATAGTGGATGAGAGAGTAGATGAAAAAAATCTTTCATCTGCAATATCCCGCTGTGTTCAAAGCAGCGCTGCTTGGGTAGATTCAGCAGTTGTTGAAGTTGGGTTAGCAATTCAGGGCTGCATTGACTATACTCCAAAATCATTGGGCGGCTGTCTTTTCTATTCTCCAAAACCTCTTCCATGGCCTTGAGGAAATTTTCATCTCTCTGTTCATCCACCGTAAGATCTGCATCTCTCAGTATGCGGAAGAGGGCTTTATCCTGCAGTTCTTCTTGGGGGAACAAGAGGGCGATATGATTGAATAAAATAGTTTCTAAGGGAAGAAATGCTCCTTGGTCCTGAGGTCTGAAAAAACGGGGCAGGTTTGTCGGTAAAGGTATCACTAGATCCCTGGTTTTTTGACCCGATTTTAACCGCAGAAGAAGATGAATCTCCTGGCCTTTTATCAAGTTGCGGTCAAAGATTTTAGGATCGCAGGACAGGGGTGTCAGCAGCGGTTCTATCTCCTCTTTATATAATATTTCACAGGGATTTGGATTGTTTTTCTGGGGGAAAATATCTAGTATCTCAAGTTCCTTCAGCTTGGGGTATAAATCTTCCAGAAAACATCTATGTTGTTTCTTTATTATCTTTGACATCTTTTCTAGGACGGCATCCAATATCTCCGAAGGTTTTTTGCCGGAGGGGCAGCTAATTTGATTTCCCCATTCTACCTCATGGATTAGATTGGCTATACGTACCATATAAAATTCATCGAAATTAGAATGAACAATAGCTAGAAATTTAATCCGTTCCATCAGAGGGAGATCTTCTCTTTGGGCTTCAGAAAATACTCTACGATTAAATTCTATCCAGGATAATTCTCGATTTATAAAATTATGTGTTTCCATTTTTTTATCCTTAAAAATCTTGTTCTTATAGTTGTTGTTCCAAATAATAAGGAAGTCCCATAAAGTATTTCCTCAGTTTAATATAACCTTCAATCCGTAGATCTCTTCAAATAGATCAGCCTTCATCTTTAAACTGGATTTCTCCAGATTGTTATCGACATTACCCTGACAATGGATGATAAAACGGCTGCCGTCGGTGGAGAGGCTAAAATGGATTCTCTGGGTATGAGATCTATCCAGAGAATCGGCCACCCGAATTACCGCCGCCAATTGCTGAATTATCACTCTGGTTTCCCTGGGAAAGTCCATATAGGCCCTATGACTCAGGGTTGGTTTTGCCTTTCTATGGTAACGGACCACTTGAGCAACAATGGCTTTTTGTCTGGCATTTAATCCAAAGAGTGTGGAATTATCCACCAGATATTGGCCGTGTTTATGATGGGCCCTGCTACTTATATAGCCCCCCATATCGTGAAGTATAGCCGCGGTTTCTAGTAGTACAGGATTCCCCATCTCCATTTTTTTCTTTTCACAGATATATTGATAAATCTGTAGAGCCTTCTCCTTTACATAGGAGGCGTGGTTCTCGTCTATATGGTAATGGCGGCCAAGACTCCAGGCAGAAGAAATTATTTGGGCCTTAAAAAGATTTTTTATTTTACGGGGAGAGGATATATAGTGAACGAAAATACCGTCTAAAGCAGAGGAGGTTGGGATTATCAGCTGTCTGGTACTGGTTAAATCCAACAGACTTGCCCCAATGTACATGGCCGGTAAAACTCCGGCTGATCTACGGTAGCTCAAACCGTATTTCTTCTTAAGTTCCAAGGCATTGTATTTTCCTAATTCCTTAAGAAAATCAAGGTAATCCTTTGAGGTGATACAGTAACATCCCAGGGGGCTTTTTTCTCCCAAAAAAGGCGCTAGAGAAAGAATCTCTCGGCCCATCAATATTATCTGATGAACGTCCTTCAGGTTGTATTCTGAGGCGAACTGCATTAAGACCCGTCGAATCTTCAGGCCAATCTGCTGGCCCAATTCTTCTCCCAGATGATCCGGCGATTGTGCAAGGTTTTCCCGGTCCCGGATTACTCCTAATTGAAGGGTATCCGCCCAAGTCATATTGCCGTTTTCCAGATACATCACCTCGGTGGAGCTACTACCGATATCTACGATCAGGGAATTGTTCTCTTTCAGACTCATTTCAGGTGAATTTAATATTTTACTCAAGGCTAAATATCTAAGCTGATTGGTTTCCATGCCCCCAAGTATTCGAATCTCCAGACCAGTTTCCATCAATATCCGGTCCTGTAGCAGTTCTCGGTTCTGGGCTTCTCCTATGGCGAAACTCCCTAGTAATAAAATATCCTCTGGGGCATAGGTTTTACAAAGATCAAGAAAGCTCTTAATATGGTGGATGATTTCTTCCTGGGTCGCCCGACTTATCTTACCGGTTTCAAAAATATCCTGGCCCATGGATGAGTGACTCTCCGCATGATCCAGAATTTTCCAGTCCCGGGAACTTTCAGATGATTTGAATTCCATGACAGAAAGCCTTACCGCGGTGGCTCCAATCTCTATAACAGCAACGTATCTCATTTATTCAGTATAGAATATTCCGTGGAGCCGTGAAAGGTTTTTTTAGCGAGACTTTTCTTTGTTGGGTTATAAAATATTTGAGATTCCCTGAGCTTTCATATATCATTTGTTAAGAGGAAATCATGAAATCCATAGGAAAGATAGGAATATTAACCTCCGGAGGAGATTGCCCCGGATTAAATGCGGCCATTCGAGGGGTGGCAAAACCCCTACAGCAGGAAGGAATCGAGCTGCTGGGAATACAGGACGGATTCAGAGGCCTTATTAGAAATAAAGTAATTCCTTTAGGAAAAAAGGAAACCTCGGGACTGCTCACGGTAGGCGGGACCATTCTTGGGACCAGCAGGGTAAAACCTAATAAATACCCCTTAAATGAGGGAGGCTATGAAGATCGAACAGAATTGGCCGTGGAGAACTATAGGGAATTAGGCCTGGATGGGCTCATCTGTATTGGGGGAGGGGGAACTCAAAAAAACGCCTACCATTTAATGACCCACGGGATTGAAAATATAATCACCCTGCCAAAGACCATCGATAACGACGTATATGGTACCGATGTAACCTTCGGTTACGATACAGGTATGGCCATAGCCTGCGAAGCCATTGACCGGCTGCATACCACAGCCAGCAGCCATCATCGATGTATGCTGGTGGATGTTATGGGACATAATACCGGTTGGCTTGCCCTTGGCGCTGGTTTAGCAGGCGGGGCAGATGTTATTCTTATTCCAGAGATGCCCTTCTTTGAGGAAGAAATTATTTCGGCGCTCCAGAGAAGAGAGAGTCAGCATAAACGCTTCAGTATCGTCGTGGTTGCAGAAGGTGCCATGAGCCATGAAGAATTCCTCTTCCGTCAGGATTTATCCAAAACCGATTGGAAAAAACGGGATCTTAAATACGGTGAGAAGGTAACACGAAATTTGGGCAAACTAATCGAACAGAGAGTGGGCATTGAAACCCGGATTACAACCCTGGGGCATCTGCAGAGGGGGGGAATTCCTACTCCACGGGATAGGCTGCTTGCCAGCCGTTTAGGTACAGAAGCTGCAGATTTGGTATTAAAGGGAAAATTCGGTTATATGATGGCGGTTCAAAAAAATGGTTTTATTCCTGTTCCCCTGGCCGATGTGGTGGGTAAAAAGAAATATGTCACAGCCGATTGCGGACTGATTCGGACTGCCAAACATCTTGATGTTTCCATGGGAATCCCTCTATGAGACGTAAGCCTTCCCTGCTGATTCCCTACCAGGGGCCTGATATTCAGGGAAAAAGTCAGGATGTATACCTCTATCTTAGACCAGAAACAAATGGTGTAAAAGTAGAAAGTATATTGGTCAGTGTCATATATAATAATCCATTTCTAAAAAAACATGTGAAGATGGTCTATTTAGCTAATATGCCAGGAGATTATATCCTGCAAAATCATATTATCGAACATCATTATTCCTTAAATTTATTATTTGCCGCCATGGGAAAAGAAGCCTTTACAGATTCTATGCGCAAGGAATTTAGCAAGTACTTCGCAGTCCCTTGGGAAGAAGCTTCCATCTTGGGAGCTTTTGAAGCCTTGATAACCCTGGGACTTACAGAGGAAGAACTCTTTGCAATGCGTGTCCCCAAAGAAAATCTATTAACTTTTCATGGGCAGACCATAAAAAAGGTACAGGAACATTTTATCGTCAACTACGATATGCCTGCGATTTTACATAAAAATAATCTGCAGACAGATATATTAGTGATGACCCTGCGCATTACCCTGGGATGGAAGGAATTTCGAGAGATGGTTCATCTCATGACTGAGACATTGGTCAAGGAACATGTTTTGACCAATACCACTTCGGCAAGCAGGGTCTTTCACTATTCCAAAAGTCCCTTTGAAGAGATTGTTGACGGTCAGGAATATCTTTATTCTCCAGATAACCGATTTATAGATGAAGATATATCCTTCTTTGCCTATATGAAATCCCATGGTATACTTCCTTCCTTCCTGCGGGAAGTGGTAAACAGCAGAATCGTTTACAAATTGGATTCCGAGGGCAACAAGGTGGAGAATAACATACTGGTGGCCACTCAGGGGTTCAACTATCCCCAAGCCTTGGAATATTACCGGGCTATTCATTCCATCTATACCGTAACTGGTGAAAAAATTCTTGGATATGATGATCCTGAAGACCTAGAAGACCTGGATTAATCCCTGTGGGGTGTTGATTAGTTGGGAGATTCTGTCTATCATCTCTAGCGGTTTGAGAGGTGTATCATGAAGAGTACAGATCTAGCTAGAAAAGAAAGAGAATTAAAAAGAGTTCAAAAAAAGTCTGAGGTCTTGGCAAGGAAACAGAGTCGAGAGAGCAGAACCCCCGGAGATTTTATCAATCAACTCCATGATTTATTTTTTCACGATTTAGAAAAAATATATAATATTGACAGCTGTGATGAAATTCTGGAGATCCTTTTAGAAATGAAGGAAGACCTGGAAGAAAAACACTGGGACAATGTTATTCGTAAGGCGGTTAGAAAAACAAAGATTAAGGAAAAAGAAGAGGCTATAACCCTTCTTAAAGAATTAGCTGAAGTTGGTGATTGATAGGTTGAGTCGCTTCATAAAGAGTTTACATCATTTTTTTTGAGGGCGGCTCAAGCATTCCCTGCTCTGAGGGCTTGTTGTGTTCAAATATTCCTCGGAATAGGGTGCCGTCGGCCCAGCGAAATTCTCCTGGTCCGTGCATTTCTCCCTGATTAAAGGTTCCTTTGTAATGGTCCCCGTTGGGCCAGCTGCATTGGCCTTGTCCCTGCATTTGATTCCTTTGAAATCCTCCCCGATAAATTCTTCCGTCGGCGAATTCCATTTCCCCGTTACCCTGGATATGTCCCTCTTTAAACTCTCCAACATATATAGAGCCGTCGTTGAAACGGAATTCCCCACGGCCATGCATTTTCTTTTCCTTCAAGGGGCCTGAATAATTACCATTGGAAAATTCTATCTCTTCTATTTCTTCACTTGTATCCCCTTTTTGATTGAGAGATGGTTGTATCGATGAAATGGAATTTTCCCCTTGTTTTAATGGGATCTGCTCCTGGGATTCTCTTTGCCGAACTGTCAATGGCTGCTGTTGTGGATAAAAATTTATTTCTCGGTAGAGTCTATAAATGGGCTTCAATTTGCCTTTGAAAATGGGATGGGGTAAACTCACCTGGCAGAGCAGCCACAGGGCATTTTCACCATGGGGATAAGAGTAATGCAGTTCTCTTATATTGTGGCCCTGTCCATCTTCCCAGCGTTGAAGAATCATTTCACCACCATCACCATAACTTCGGATTTCTCTGTTTCTCAGAACTCCCTGGGCCTCCTTTTGATCCTTCTGTATTAAACGCCCCTGCTGGTCGTAGCTATAATGAATAATTCTGTCGGGATTTTCTCCTGTGTAGATTATTTCTTTTACAACCCGGTCATTATTATCTCTCTGAATGGCTCGAAGGGTCGATCCGTCTTGTTCTATCACGATTAGACCACCCTGTTCCGCTTTACGTTTAATTCTTTGGTGATTCTCTTGGCCGGCTCTTTTTATTTCACGGAGAGTGCAGAATCCCCGAGAATCCAGATGGTAGATAATCTCTTCAACTATTTCCTCTGAAGAATCGATTTGGCATTCCCGGATTAGAAAATCCCCTTCCCAGTAAAAGGTTCTAAGTCCAATATGGTTCTTTATGCTGGACAGACTGCCCTGGCTGTCAAAAATTCTGCATTCTTTTTGCTGTACGTTACCTTCGAAGATAAAGGGACCCCAGCTTTTGAGATTTACTTTTTTTTCAGTAATACTGTGAATGCCTGCCATAGAACATGAAGTCATAGTCCTTTCATAGAATAAATTTTGCTTTTTTTCTACCCCAGCATATAAAAACTATTTGCGATATTTCCTATATAAGATTAGATTATAGGGTATGGCAAAACGTATTCTAGTGATTGATGACTCCTCTTTAGTAAGAGATTTCCTTACAAAACAGCTTTCCAGTTATGGCTTTGAAGTAATCCAGGGGATTAATGGACTAGACGGATTTGGAAAACTACGCACCGAAATCCCTGATTTGGTGATTATGGATTATTATTTATCCCGTAAAAGCTCCATGGAAATCTTAAAATATAAGGCAGAGAGTCCAAACCATAAGGATATTCCCGTATTGATAACCACCAGTAGAGTGGATAAAGATACGGTGATGCAGGTAGGACGGCTGGGTGTTAAAAGCGTATTATTCAAACCTCTAAAAATTGATACCCTCATGGAGGCGGTCTCCAAGGCTATCAATGTGGATATACAACTGGATAACACTCCCTGTATCTTGGATGCTCATCTTAATGATAAAATTCTTTTTATTGAAATAGCCCAGGGATTTAATAGAGAAAAATTTCATTTATTAAGATATAAAGTGGCTGAGTTATTGAGCCTTTATAAAGTCCAATTCCCTAGAATCCTCTTATTGATGACTGATATTCAAAGTGATGATAAGGAATTATGGAAACTGGGGGATCTGCTTAAAGATATTCTGGAGTTTTGCAGCTCTTCAAAACAGATAAAAATACTTACTGTTTCCGAGGCAATACGTAACTATATTAAAGAAGATATTGAATTGAAGGGCATTGAGACGGTTTCCACCTTGGAGAAGGCTATGGACGGTCTATTGGGTATTCAGGGATTAGAAAAGCTGACTGCAGAGCAGGATAACGTTCAGGATCAGTTTTTCAGTGCTAAACAGGATATGAATCAAGAGGCCTTTCAGCTAAACTTTGCCAATGAGGCCAAGGAAGGTAGAAGGCAAAGGCTCTATGAGAAAACCTTTAATATTGCTGTGGTGGACGATGATTTTATTGTTCATTCCATCGTTCAATCTGCCATTGCGGATACCCAATGGAATCTATTGACCTATCAGGACGGCAATGAGTTTATTACTGCATTAAATAACCAACAATCTTTGGATTTGATTTTTTTGGATCTAGTGATGCCCGGACTTAACGGCTTTGCTGTATTACAGTTTTTAAGTACCTATTCTAAAAAGATTCCCGTCATTGTTCTTACCGGGCTTTCCCGTAAAGAGAGCGTGCAAAAGGTGATGCAGTATAATGTGGGCAGTTATCTTGTGAAACCGATTAAGCCTCAAGGGATTATGGAAAAGGCTCTGGAAATGCTGGATAGTGATTTTTAACAGCCATGAATCTTTTTAAAGATATAAGTCTTGAAGAACTCTACGAAAATTCACCGGAGGGTGTAGTTCTTCTTTCATTGAGCGGCGGCCTGGTGGACAGCAACAGTAGTTTCAGCCGGATGGTGGCAAATCTGCCTTTACTGGGACAAAGCATTTCCCGCTGCATCGCTCCAAATGACAGAGATCCCTGGCGGAAGACATTAAAGCTCTTTACAGAAGATCCTTCCCGGCAGGCTTTAAAAATATCCTGCCGCTATTTGGCGCCTTCCGGGGAAATACGTTGGGGACAATTTCATCTAAAGAAAATTAATACTCCGGATTTTAATGGCATAGTCGCTATATTACACGATATAACCACGGTAAAAGAGCTCGAGCGGGGATTGAGAAGCGCCAAGGAGCAGGCAGAAGAAGCCACCCGGGTAAAAACCGAATTTCTGGCAAATACCAGTCATGAAATCCGCACTCCCATTCATACGATCATAGGTATGTCTGAACTACTATTGGATACAGCTCTGGATGAAGAACAGCAGGAATACAGTTCTCAGATTCAATTCGGAGCTACAGTTCTAATATCTCTGGTAAACGACATTCTTGACATGTCCAAAATTGAAGCCGGTAAATTAGAGATAGAATACACTCCCTTCGATCTTCACGATCTGCTCAATAGTATTGTGAATATGGTAACCTTGGAAGTTCATAATAAAGGAGTGGAGTTGGGATTATACATTGCTCCTGAGGTTCCCCGAATGCTGCGTTGTGATCCTGTAAGAATTCGTCAAGTGGTGGTAAATTTAATCACCAATGCATGTAAATTTACCTCCAAGGGTCAAATTATTCTAATCTGTGAAGAAAAACGACGGGATGGAAATATTTCCTTCATACATATTCAAGTTGAAGATTCCGGCATCGGTATTCCCTTGGACAAACAGCAAAATCTTTTTGCGGCCTTTCAGCAGGCTGATAGCTCCACCACGCGAAAATATGGCGGTACGGGTTTAGGGTTGTATATCTCCCGTAATTTGGTAGAAGGGATGGGCGGTCAACTGGATTTTAACAGCGACCCTGGCAGGGGTTCCAGCTTTTATTTTACCCTGGGCATGGAGATTTTGGATTCTCATGATGACATTTTGCCTCTTCCCTCGAAATTTCTGAGCTCTGTAAAAATTTTATTGGTCGATGATAACGACAGAATTCGTAATCTTACAGCCCGATATCTTCGGTTCTGGGGGGCAGAGGTAAGGGAGATTGCCCGGGGGGAAGACGCCTTGAGGATCCTAAAAAATCCCTTGGAAGGGCCTGGTTATCAAATCTGCTTGGTGGATCAGCAGATGCCTGGAATCGACGGATGGCAGTTTGCCAGTGAGGTTCATTCTGATCAGGATATAGACATTCCCCTTATCTTAACTCCGATGAAGGGGCGCAGTACCGATGAAGCTAAGATGAAACTTCTCGGATGGTTCGACGATTATGTTACAAAGCCCATGAATCCCAAAGAATTGATTGCCAAGGTTTATCGAACCTTGAGAAGTGGGGATCGGGTGGATAGTTCTCTCTTGGAGGAGCTACCCACCGTGGATTCTATACAGATAGAGGACCAAGTTGATCCGTCCATGGAGCTGCTTCATAGAAAAATCCTAGTGGTGGAAGATCATCTTGTAAATCAACAGCTCTTTAAGACCATCTTAGAAAAACTAGGCTGTCAGGTTTATTGTGCTGAAAACGGTAAAGAAGCCTTGGAACTCTATGGAGAGACTAAGCCTGAGTTAATTTTTATGGATTGTCAAATGCCAGTGATGAATGGTTATGAGGCTGCCAAAGAGCTGCGCAATATGGGTTGCCAATTACCCATCATCGCTGTAACGGCCAGTGCCGTTAAGGACGAACGACAGCGATGTGAAAAAGTAGGTATGGATGATATATTACATAAGCCATTCAAAAAGGAAGATCTTTTAGTCTATTTAACAAAATATTTACAGGAGGATAATCCGTCAGCTGAGTTGGAGGAATTATCCTCGGACGATCAGGTTCCGGGGGAAGATATAGATTTTCAACAAGAGGAAACTCCATCTTCAAACTCTCCTTTACTTGGCAATCCAGCCGTTTTTGATTATCAAGAGGCTTTGAAAACCTTTTTAGGCAATGAAGCAGTGGTCCTCGATATTCTTCCAAAATATAAAGAAAAGCTTCAAAAGCAGCTACAGAGTTTTGATGCTCTGATTGTTCAGGAACAATGGGAGCAACTACGCCAAGAAGCACATTCCATAAAGGGGAGTTCCTGGAATTTAAGCATGAATACCCTGGGGAAAAGGGCGGAACAGCTTGAAATAGCAGCAGCTCAAGGGAATGTTAAAGAAATAACCCAGATTATTTCATCTCTAAAAGCAGATTTCCATCTATTGATTGAGCAAATAAACTTATATCTTTAAGATTCGATAAAATTTTTATTTACAAATTCCACAATAAATACATTTATGTGAAAAACAGGCCCCTTTTGCTACTGTTATGTAGCTTTCGCTGATGTTTTATAGAATCTCTCCCCTGTCATGCCGATTGGTATCCTTCTTGCAAATAAGTTTTTGGACTTTTTAAAAATAGGAGCATGGCGCTATGACAAAATCAGCAGAGAAATTAGACCTAGACAAACATAATCTGGAACCTCTGAATCTGGTGGCAGAAATTAGCCGAATTATTCTTGGTGATAAAAACATACAGAATAACCTCCATCAAGTTTTACATTTAATTAACGATTCTTTGCCCTGTGTAAGAAGTATGATATCTATATTTAATCGAAAAACAGGTAAGATTTATCTTAAAGACGGTTGTGGTGTTGATCCTCAAAATAGAGATCGGGCGGTATATCTTCTGGGTGAAGGTATCACTGGGCGTGTAGTGGAGTCTGGTCAGGAAATGTTGATACCCGATATATCTCAGGATAAACGTTTTCTTAATCGTACAGGTTATTCCATGCATGATGGTCAGGTCTTAAGCTTTATCTGTATTCCCGTAAAATCAGGTCTTGGAACCATTGGAGCTTTAAGTGCATTTTTTGAAGATCTGAGTCCAAAGGAATTACAGCAAAAGAACGTTATGTTAAAAATTTGTGCCAGTATCCTCTATCATGCGGTTCAGCATTACCAGAATCTAGAAGAGGAGATGGATCAACTACGGTCTGAGAATTTTTCTTTGCATGAACGTTTAGAGGACAACCGACATATCAGTGATAAACTCAAGGGTAATTCCAAGGTAATGCAGAGACTTTATCAAATGGTTGAAAAGATTGCCACCAGTGATGCAACCCTGCTTATTCTTGGGGAAAGTGGTGTAGGTAAGGGGTTGGTCGCCCAATGTATTCATGAATTGAGTGGTAGGAAAGATTCGCCTTTTATAAAATTGAACTGTGCCTCTTTACCTGAATCTATTATAGAAAGTGAATTATTCGGCCATGAACGCGGAGCCTTTACCGGCGCCATGAATCGAAGAATTGGTCGTTTTGAACAAGCCAAGGATGGCAGTATCTTTTTAGATGAAATTGGAGAAGTCAGTCTTGGGGTGCAGGCCAAGCTACTGCGGGTACTTCAGGAGAGAGAGTTTGAACGAGTTGGAGGATCTGAGACGTTGTTTACTCACGCCCGTATAATTGCGGCTACCAACCGCGATTTGGAGACCATGGTAAAGCAGGGAACCTTTAGGGAAGATCTTTATTACCGTTTGAATATTATTCCTATTCCCGTTCCGCCGCTTCGTCAACGTAAGGCTGATATCATTTTATTGGCAGAACATTTTATCGAAAAATATAATAATCAAAATACAAAACAAATAAATCGACTATCTACACCCGCCATAGATATGTTGACTGCCTATCATTGGCCGGGGAACGTACGGGAATTGGAAAATGCCATAGAACGGGCTGTAATACTCAGTGACGACATTAGCATTCATGGGTATCATCTTCCCCCGTCTCTTCAGATGGCAGAATATCCTCTCCCTGAAAAAAACCAGGAGGGAACCCTGGAACAGCGTTTAGATGCTTTGGAATATGAAATGATTGTTGAAGCTTTAAAATGTACTCGGGGTAATTTACTCAAGGCATCACAAATGCTGGGTCTCACTAACCGTATGATGGGGATTCGGGCTAAAAAATATCACATCGATTATCGAGTGTACAGAAAGATTTAAATAAAAAAGGGGCTGTGGCAAAAGTCCCCTTTAGCCCTGATAATGCGTAGATTTTCTGCACGGGCTACTCATGTTGCACATCTATACTGTGTTGCCGGTTCAAAAAACGCCTTGTCTCAGAACTAAATCATGACTTTTGGGACAGCTCCCTTCTAAATACTTTATAGACTATTCATTAAAAATGGGTATTTATTAGTATCCATAAAAATACTAACCCGATCACCATTACTCAACTTTTAATACTGTTTTTATGGTTTCCACAAAACTTTCCTTGGGTAAAGCTCCCATGGCCATTTGTGGTTTATCATCGGTGGGTATAAAAAGTATGCTGGGAATACTCTGAATCCCGAAGGCCGAGGCTAGTTCCTGTTCTGCTTCTGTATCAATTTTATA
>JAQICO010000442.1 GCA_027858495.1 Spirochaetaceae bacterium | reverse complement strand
GGCTTATGGAGAACCCCATCCAAACCCACAATTACAAAAGAAAGCTGTCTTTGGATTGGCAGAATGGTATAAAGAAAAAATAGAAAAGGCAAAATTGATTGCAAATCCAGGCTGTTATCCCACCGCGACATTGCTTCCCCTGCTTCCTCTATTAAAGGAAGGGTTGATTGCCTCTGATTTTTTGGTTATCAATGCACTATCTGGAGTATCGGGAGCTGGAAAAAAAGCCAATACTCGCTTGATATTCTGTGAACGCTCAGAAAACATGTGCGCCTATTCTCCAGGTATGACTCATAGACATAGCCAGGAGATACAGAAGGAAATCAATTTTATTTCCGGCTCTTCAGCCATGAGTTTTACCCCCCATCTTGTGCCTCTAAAAAGGGGTATGTTTGTAACCACATCCGCCCCTTTGCTTTCGGGAAACAGCAATGAAATAGAACATTGCCTTAAGGATTATTATGATAATAGTCCCTGTATACAACTTAGGGGATCAAAGATTCCCGAAACTAGAGAAGTAAGGGGAAGTAATCGTTGTGATATTTCCTGGCATGTGGATAATGGAAGGGTTATTTTAATGTCAGCCATAGATAATGTGATGAAAGGTGCATCTGGTCAGGCAGTACAAAATATGAATATTTCCATGGGATGGGACGAAACTCTGGGACTACCCCTATTTGGAGAGGTTTAATGAAACGAGTACTCATAAAAACCGGGGGGAGAGCTGCAGAAGACTCAGAAGCATTAATTCAATTGGCTCAAGAGATGAAAAGACTTTCTGGGGAATATGCCTTCACCGTTGTTCATGGAGGTGGGGCTGCAGTTTCGGCCATTCAAAAAACCTACGGGATGGAGCCTTTGTTTATCCATGGGAAACGTATAACCAGTCCTCTGGAAATGGATTTAGTAGACATGGGACTTGCAGGACTTATGAACACCTATTTGGTGCGTTTATTTGTAACTCAAGGCTTAAAGGCGGTTGGGCTTAGCGGAGCTGATGCAGGTTTATTCACCGCAGAAAGTGTGGGTGATCATAATGGAAAGGAAAACCGTACCGGCCGGATAATCAGTAGTGATGTAGAGCTCATTCACCACCTGGAATCCAAAGGTTATTTACCGGTGATATCTTCCGTATCAATGGATGAACAAGGTCTTGCAATGAATATCAATGCAGATGAAGCCGCCCTGGCCCTGGCAGTTGCGCTTAAGGCCGATGACCTGATCTTTATTTCTGATATACCTGGCATATTAAAGGATAATATTGTCATACCTTCCTTGGATCAACATCAGGCCCATCAGCTCATAGAAGATAGTGTTATTAACGGTGGTATGATTCCGAAAGTAGAATCTTCCCTAAAGGCTTTAAATGCGGGGAGAGGTTACATTATTATAGGGAATTACAATAAATTGGGAGATCTTCAGGGTCTACTTGATAAACAAAAGGGCAGCCGTTTATTTCTTTCGGCTTTAGGAGGTTTATAATGGAGTGGAAACAAGCGATGGTATTGAATCCCCCCTTCCCTAAAAATTATGCCAATGAATTTCTAATGCTAAAAAAAGGCAAGGGTTCCTGGCTATGGGATGTTAAGGGCAAAAAGTATCTTGATATGACAGCAGGGATAGCTGTAAACGCCTTGGGACATGGTAATAAAAAAATAGCTAGAATAGCAAAAAAACAGATGAAAAAACTCATTCATGTATCCAATCTCTATACCACAGCACCGGCAGTTAGACTTGCACAACGTTTAGTCGCCCAAGGAGATTTTGTGGCTGTACATTTTGGAAGCAGCGGCTCAGAAGCCAATGAAACAGCCCTGAAATATGCTCGTATTTATAGCAAGAAACATAAAGGAGATTCTGCATTTAAGATTCTCTCTTTTGATGGAAGTTTTCATGGTAGAACCATGGGAGCCTTGGCTGCTACAGCCACAGCAAAATACCGTAAGGGATATGAACCAATGCCCGAAGGATTTATCATTAAACCCTTTAATGATATGGAATCTCTAAAAGTATTAGATGAAAAGTTTGCGGCTGTTATTTTAGAACCCTTACAGGGAGAAGGCGGCCTCAATCCTGGTGAGAGAGAATTTGCCCAAGAATTACAGAAGATATGCAAAGAAAAAAATATTCTTATTATTGCCGATGAAATTCAATCTGGGCTAGGCAGAACAGGAACCTTTTTGGCTTCAGAACAACTGGGTTTATTCCCAGATATTGTGTGTCTTTCAAAACCTCTTGCCGCTGGATTGCCATTATCGGCGACGCTGATTCCACAAAGGGTGAATGACTGCATCAATGTAGGCGACCATGGAACGACCTTTGGTGGTGGTCCAGTAACCACTTCAGTGGCGAATTTTGTCCTGGATAATATTATCCCTCCCAAAAAACTTGATGAAGTACAAAGAAAAGGACAATTCCTGGAAATGCTTTTGAATAAATTGATTGAGGATTTGGGTCTTAAAGCACAGGTAAAAGGGCTTGGGCTTTTAAGAGGTATTGCCTTGGAAGATGAAAATCAAGCTGCATCAATTGGGAATATCATTGTAAAAGCTAGAGAGAATGGATTACTGGTATTAAGAGCAGGCAGCAATGTTATCCGTCTAGCTCCAGCCTTTGTTATTACAGAAAAACAACTCCGTTTAGGAGTAGATATATTAAAAGAGACCATTAAGGAGATATTATTATGAGTGAAATAAAAAAGATTTGTTTGGCCTATTCCGGTGGATTAGATACATCCATAATCATTCCATGGTTAAAGGAAAACTACAATGGCGCTGAAGTAATTGCCGTATGTACCAATGTTGGCCAGGAAGAAGAATGGGACAAAATGGAGCAAAAGGCGTTAAACGCTGGGGCATCAAAATTTTTCCTGGCTGATATACGCGATGAATTAGCCACGGATTTTATCTACCCTATGCTTAGAGCCGGTGCTATTTATGAAGGAACCTATCTATTGGGGACTTCAATTGCTCGTCCAGTTCAAGCCAAATACCAGGTTGAAATAGCCCTTCAAGAGGGCTGCGATGCTCTTTGTCACGGCTGTACAGGAAAGGGTAACGACCAGGTTCGCTTTGAGCTCACCTATAAAGCCCTGGCCCCACAGCTAAAAGTAATTGCTCCCTGGAGAATTTGGGATATCCGCAGCCGTGAAGATGCCATTGAATACGCACAGAAACACAAGATTAATATTGGTAATATTTCCAAAAAGAATATCTACAGCCGAGATTGGAACATTTGGCATATGAGCCATGAAGGCGGAGATTTGGAAGAACCTTGGAATCGTCCTACCGAACCCATGTTTCAGCTTACAAAATCACCCATGGAGGCCCCTGATAAAGAGACTGAAGTGATCATTGATTTTGAAGCAGGTGTTCCAGTCGGTCTCAACGGAAATAGATTGGAACCCTTTACCCTACTGAAAGAACTAAATAATCTGGCTGCGGAAAATGGAGTTGGAAGAGTAGATATCGTGGAAACCCGTGTGGTAGGTATGAAAAGTCGCGGAGTTTATGAAACACCCGCTGGAACCGTTCTCTATACCGCGTTACGGGATCTGGAGATGTTTACCATAAATAAAGACGCCCTGCAGCTCAAGCATAAATTGGCCATAGACTACTCCGATCTGGTATATTCAGGCAAATGGTTTACCACAGCAAGAAAGGGTCTGGAAGCTTATATGAAGGAAGTAACCAAGTTTTCAACCGGTTCTGTACGGATGATTCTTTATAAAGGAAGTGCAACCGTTGTGGGAAGAAAATCACCCTACGCATTGTATTTGGAAGATCTAGCCTCCTTTGGTGAATCCAGTTACGATCACAAGGATGCCGATGGTTTTATCAACCTTTATGGGCTATCTACTGGGGTTACAGCTATGGTACAAAAAAGCCTTCCCGATGATGATGGTCAAGCAATTGAAATGAAAGAGATCGCTGCGACCTTTCATGATAAATAGAATAAACTCAGATATTTAACATATTCCATTTTATTTGTAATAGCGTTGCAATATTTAATATCAAAAGAAGGAAGGAACATCTATGGATTTCCTTCCTTCTTTTATTGGGATTATAAGTTGTTATATATACACCTAGAGGATTTAGTTTTTCCCGTTGACAAATTATTAAGCTTTCGATATTATTCACCCTCGTTGGGTATTGGTTAATTTGTAAACATTATCATTTCCCAGTACAATGGGCC
>JAQICO010000056.1 GCA_027858495.1 Spirochaetaceae bacterium | reverse complement strand
TCTAAATAGTCTTTCAATCGTTTACTTCTCTTAGGATGTCTCAATCGCCTAAGAGCCTTGGCTTCAATCTGCCTTATACGCTCTCTGGTAACATTAAAATACAACCCAACCTCTTCTAGAGTCAAGGAGTAACCATCCTCTAGTCCAAATCTCATCTTCAAGACTTCCTGTTCTCTAGGTGGTAAAGTAGAAAGAACGTCGGACAATTGTTCCTGCAAGATCTTAAATGCTGTCTGACTTGCAGGATTCTCAACGTCTTTATCTTCAATAAAGTCTCCAAGCAGAGAATCTTCTTCTTCTCCAATAGGTGTCTCTAGGGATATTGGCTCACGTGCAACGTTTTTAACGGATTTCACCCTTGAAACGGTCCACCCTAACCTGTCCGCAATTTCTTCATCGGTAGGCTCTCTTCCGATAACCTGCATCAATTGCCTTGATTCACGGACTACTTTATTTATCTGCTCGATCATGTGAACCGGAACTCTTATGGTTCTTGCCTGATCAGATATAGAACGAGTAATTGCCTGTCTTATCCACCATGTTGCATAGGTAGAAATTTTGTATCCCTTACGATATTCAAATTTTTCAACTGCTTTAATAAGACCGATATTCCCTTCTTGAACTAAGTCAAAAAAATGTAGCCCACGATTGGTATATTTTTTTGCGATACTCACAACCAGACGAAGATTGGCTTTAATCAAACGATCCTTAGCGTTTTTCATCATTATTCTTCCATGGCTGATTTCATCGGCCATTCCAAGAATATTACTGATTGGGTTTTCAAATACAATTTCTGTATCTCTTATCTTCTTTTCCATCACCTGAACTTGACGTATCTGTTCTTTTATTTCATCAGCAGTAAGGCCTATGCGTTCTTCTATACTGATACGGTCATCTTTTACTGCCAAACCACGCCCTAGGGTACGTAACTCACGTATACTTCTTACTCCAAGTTTTCGTTCAATTCTATATTGTTCTTTCTGATATCGTTTAATCTTCTCGACGGTGAGAATAAATTTTTCAGAAAATCTTAGGATTTCTTCCTGATGAATGTCTATATCCACAATCTGCTTTAACATTTGCTTCCGTTTTTTTTCTAAGCCTTTATCTGTCAGGACATCTCCATCTGTTGCAGCTAGCTTCTCTTTAAAATCCATATAGCCTTTTAACTGGGCAAAAATAACCTTAAGAGGTTCTCTATAGAATTGGTTTAACCTTCTTTTCTCTGCCAAAAAATCGGATATTTCTTTCTTACTAAAATTCATTTCTCTTGGATCTTTCCGTGAGAAAGCCTTTTGGGCAAGTTCGTAAAGTTCAGGGATGATCATCCCTGAACCTTTCAGCATATTTTTAATAATAGCTTCGCCCTCTTCCATTTGTTTTGATAATTCTACTTCCTGTTCGGCGGTCAACAGGTTCTCTTTCCCTATTTCCCTGAGATACAATCTTATAGGATCATCGATTACAGCTTCTTTGTCGCTATAAACTAATTGTTTCCCATTTGTTCTCGGTTCAGGCTCTTCTAGGTCTTCCTCTTCCATTTCTGAATCGTCTACAATATCACTATCTCCTATAGCTGTTTCAGCTACTGTTTCTTCGTCTTCCGACGCAACAGAAGAACCCGGGGCTACATGAGGAGTTGCAACATTACCACCTAAATCTTCACTATCCGAATCTTCGGTATGTATATCTTCATCGTCATCAACGCCTTCGTGACTTGGAGAAGGGGCAATATCCTCTACGTCATTTACCAGCTCAACCCCATTTTTTTCCAACAAAGAAATGATATCTTCAATCTTTTCAGAATTAACAATATCCTCGGGCAACCAATCGTTAACTTCCTCATAGGATATGCTTTTTCTTTTCTTTGAGTACTCAAGAAGCTTTAAAATATCTTTATCTTCCAATAATTTTTCTGACATTCCAACTACACCTTATGGTCTTCAATTTCTTGATCTAATCGTTTCTTTTCCAACATCAACTCAGACACAGCTCTTTGATTGTTTAACGTGTCTTCTCTTTTTAAAAGCAAAGCTATTTCATCACGTTGCTTTTTAAATCGTTCAAGGGTTATTGTTTGCATAATTTCCTTCACCTGGGCTTCCGCATTCATTACTAATACTGGATCAGATTCTTTACTAACCAAAAAATCTCTCCATCCCGGATGTTCACTCAATATAAGCATCCCTTCGGCGTCAATATCTCCAGATATTTTCAACATTGACTCAAAAACCTCACAGGCCAGGGTATTTCCTAATTCCTGAGGAATTACCTCTTCTTTAAATATGATAAACAATTTCGGATTAAACAACAACAAAAGGACAAGACGTAATCCTCTATCGAGGGTTATGGCAGGATTTACAGGTTTATTTGTTTTTTTTGGAGCATTAAGTGTCTCCCTTTTACCCCGCAACTCTGAAATAACAGTTTTCTTGTCCAATAAGAGTATATCTGCAATTTTCTCTATAAAAGATGTTTTTTCTATTTCCGAATGCAAACCCCTTAAATATGGGGCTAATTCATCGATAACCCCTATTTTTTCTTCTACGCTACTACTACCTAGTTTATCAACTGTGTATTTTAATAGATAATCAAAAATGTTAATAGGGTTAGAAAGAATATTTTTTAAAGTTTCACTGCCATTTTCCAGCATTATATCAGCCGGATCTTTGCCATTGGGTAAAATACAACTTTGTAATTTAACATTTTCTTTCAAACAAAGCATGGCAGCTTTTTTTGAAGCCTCTATTCCGGCTTTGTCACTATCAAATACAATTATTCCAGATTGACAGTAACGTTTTAATATTTTTAATTGTCCAGCAGTGAAAGCTGTACCCAATGGGGCTACAGAGTTTTTTAATCCGCTTTGATAAAGAGACAAAACATCCAAATTCCCCTCACACAAAATGAATTTTTTTAATTCTTTAATATGGGGTAACGTCTTACCCAAACCAAAAAGCAATGAGCCTTTATGATATATTTGAGTTTCTGGAGAATTAATATATTTAGGTCCCTCACCACGTAGTATACGACCGCTAAAACCTACCGGTCTTCCAGAATTATCAAATATCGGAAATATCAAACGTTGTCGAAACAATGGATATCCCTGTCTATTCTTTGAAAACAAACCGCTTTCCGATAGAAATTCCTTGGAGTAATTTTTTTTCAGTAAAAAATCCAACAACCAAGAGGAATCTGACAGGGCGTATCCAAGTTGAAAAAAATCCCAAGTTTCTTCTTTAATCCCCCTGGAGAGTAAATAATCTCGAGCAATTTTAGCTTCGTCGCTATTCTTAAGAAGCCATGCGAAGCTTCCGGAAACTCGACGGTACAACTCAAGGAGGGCGTCCTTTTTTAAGCGATCTTCCCGGTAATCCCCTTCGCCCATTTCAAGGGGAACACTGGCCTTATCTGCTGCATGTCTTACTGCTTCGAGGAAATCTAAATGTTCCGTTTCCATTATATATTTA